>JACZJJ010000005.1 GCA_014860625.1 Bacteroidales bacterium
CCTCACCGAGAAGGCATTGTTCCGCAGCGATGGATAATAGGATACGGAGGGGGTGTAATCGCTATCTGCCACCACTTCATTCATGCCGTGTGCCCAGGCTTTGTTAGTGCCCCGTGGGGTGGATGACCACATGACAGTCGATCGGAGAACCGGATCGGCCTGGCTGTATCTCCATGCTACGCTGAAGCCCAAAAACCCGGTTGAAATTGCCTCAAATCCTGAATAGCCGGGCGTTTTCAAGGCATTCCCGGCAAAGCCGTTGTTGATGAACTGGTTGAAAAGGATGAGCCATTCAGTCTCAGCGGGCAGGTGCCATCCGGGAGGACAAAATCCCTGCAGCCCTTCGGCCGACCTGTATGCCATCACCTCATCCCACTGGTACAGCACAGAGCCCTGGGCGCAGAGCGCAGGGTTGTTATTGTAACAGTATTTCTCATTGATACAGTTGTCGCGCTGGCTCACAGATCCGGAAATCTGGGTCCCGTAGTTTAAGTTGGCTGCCATCCAGCACTGTGTCGCAATCTGCACGGTCGGATATTGCTTCCCGTCGCGGGGATCTGTTAGTGTTTCTCCGCAATTCCATGATGCCGGTGTTTGGACAACGATCCCCTTTGCGGCATCAGCGAAACAGCCACCCATATTTGTAAACCGGTAAGATATTGTATGAACACCTGAACCTGCCAGGGCTGGATAGAAAACCCCGGCGGTGACTCCTGTTCCGGAATAGATGCCCTCAAGCGGGATTCCACCTTTGAGAACGATAGGCTGGGCTGTGGTATAGGTCACCGAATCAAAACAGCGGGTGAAGGTGACGACCGGACTCTGATGAATTTCAACATCGAAGGGTGATGAAATGACTCCTACGCCGCAATTATTTAGCCCTTTGACAGTGATCTGTGCAGTACCGGTAAACGAAGCTGACCAGTTGATCAGGATGGAGGAGGTAGTGCCCGATACGGTACCTGCGACAGCCGGAGTGATACTCCATTCATAGGATGTAGCATTGGCGATGGACGTTGTGCTGTATGCCACACTTGCGGAGCTCTGACAAACCGGACTCGGTCCGCTGATAGCTCCGGCGGCATCCGGGAGAGGATCAACAGTAATGGTATTGGTGTCGGCACTGCTGCAGCCCGATCCGTTGGTAAAGATGTAGATGATCTGGTGTGTCCCGATGCCGGCTGTGGAGGGGTTGAAAATGCTGTCGTTTGTTACACCGGGTCCGGAGTAGATCCCGTTTGCCGGATTTCCCCCGGAGAGGATAAAGGACGGGTCGTTGGAGCATACGGTGGGAAGAGTAGCCAGCGTAACTACAGGTACCGGGTTTACAACGAGAGGCTTATGATTTTCTCCTGTACAGCCGGTCACACCATCGGTGTAGGTGTAATAAACCTCATGGCTTCCAACCCCATATCCTCCCGGGTCGAAAGTGGTTACCGGAATGCTGTTGATCGAATAGGTGCCACCTGCAGGTGTTCCACCGGAAAGGACGAATGGAGGATCATCCAGGCATACCGGGGTGAAAGCGGGGAGGTTTACTGCGGGTGGATCGTAAATGGTAATTGCTTTGACAGAAGGGTTAGGTCCCATGCCACACGTGGAGTTGAATCCAACTGCAGTCAGGTTGCCGGAGGTGGCCGATAAGGTGAAGTCGACAGTGATGGTGGAGTCGTTGATAGGAGTGATCGTGGCTCCGGTTCCGGTATAGTTCCACAGGATCGTTTCGGTGTTGGGTTCGGGATGTACCCAATAGATCTGGCTTGTTGCACCCGGACAAAATGCCGCAGTGCCTGTGATGGTCCCAAGTGATTGAGGAGCGCGTAATTCGGTAAAGACAACAGGAGGGGAGGTGCTGGTGACGGCGTACCACCACGTGTTGACCGTGTTGTTGTTGCCCTGGGAGTAAGCGAACGTATGGCATCCGGTGGTAGGCGGTGTGAAGGTGCATCCGTCGAAATTCTGCGTACCGCCTACCAATATATCGTCCCAGAATACCGGTGGAACAGCTCCTGTAGGGCGGTGAAGCTCGATGATGAAGCCGGATGGATTTTGTTCCACATCATAGATAGGTAAGTTAGTCAAACCGTTGATATACGTTACAATCACATTGAAAGTAGTGCCATTGGGAACCTGTTGGCCCAGGCCGTTGAGGCCATTCCATGGGATGGTATTCACCCCTGTAGTGCAGGCGGCATTGAGCTGAACATCCTCCACCTGAATCCCGGGACTCGGATTGATGTTCAATACAATATCCAGGTTTCCGGGCTTGGTCACATTCACCTCGATGGTAGAGCTCCCGGAACAGCTGGGTGTCACAACTATTGGTGGGACTACTGTTCCCAGTATTCCTGTTGGATATGCGAGAAGGTCCGGGTCATTAAGGAAGATTTTATACTGGGTGAGGGTGTGGTTTCCTCCGACAGATCGCCGGTCATTGTTGAAGTTTGAAGTGTTGAAACATCCCCATGGATTGCATGATACGGCAAATACATAAGGCTCCATCCCGTTGAAGTCGACAGAAGTGACAATCCCATCATCGGAATAGACATAGAGCGTCCCCCAGAAGGTATAGGTTCCCGATGGCGGAGCCTGGTTATCGGCAGTCATCTGCCATCCTTTGGACCAAACCCTTCCATCTTTCGCCTGGTTGGTCAGACTGCCGACTGTGATATCGAAATACCGGAATTTGCAGCGGTCACTTCCCGATGGCCAACCTGTGTTGAAGTTAAACTCAATAAAATAGTCACCAGTCATGGTGGCAGTGTGAGAAAGGGAGAGATATCCTGTCCCCCCGACAATGCCGGATGGGCCGGCCACTGCCTGGTCAAAGGTGTTGATATGACCAACTCCGGAGAGCGGAAGAGAGGAGGGCCCAACGACGATGTTCCCAAGAGGATCTTTTATCCTGTACCAAACCCCGGTAATGATCTGGTCGTTGTTGTTGAGGGGATCGCCAAACCCAAAGTAGATTTTCTCTCCAACATTGGAGATATGGATGTTCAAACGGTATTCCGAATTGCCCGATACTCCGGAACCCGAGTACCAGGCAAAATCATTGAAACCCGGATTGACCTGGATTTTCCCGTGGCCGGTTGAGGTCAGGAGGATCTGTTTCGTTCCCTCGCCGGATGTCAGGAGTGGGAACAAAAGGCAGCAAATGGTGAAGATTCTGATCGTTGAGTTAAACCGAAGCATATGGCAAAATTTCCCCTGTAAAGTTATACAATTTACGGGAGAAAAGGTTGCAGGAAAGAAGAAGTGAAATAGCGATACAGCGAAGTAGCGAGGTTGCGAAAATTTATTTTTTCAACGGATACTGATTCACAAAAGGCGATTTGCTCAGTTCATAGGACTTCTTTTTCATCAGGACTCCTTTGGCATTGAAGAGGTAATTGTTGTCGGTAGTGGCATCCCGGAGGATAACCTGAAACATGGGAGCCTCTCCGAGGGGCACTATTTTGGCATCCAGGATGGTATAGGTAGTGTGGTTCTCCTTGAGAAATTTCTTAATGGCATCCGGGAGAGATTTTTCCTGAACTTTCTCCATGGGAATGGCTCCCGAACCGGCTGAATGGGTGTTTGTATTAGCTGGTGGAGGTGGATCAGATGATGGTGCGTTAAAATTTTCAGCTCTGCGGAGGAAGTTCCCCTCATTGTCAAAGATCATAATGCGCTTGTTCCCTCTGAAATCAATAACAGTTCCATAGACGGTTTGCCCCTGATCAGTTCCCTTGACTGCCCTGGAAATTTCACCGCCAGGCATATTCGTTGTAACATAATCACGAACTCCTTTGGGAAGTTCTGATGTCTTTATCTCTTCGTAATCCTGGGAGAAGATGATTAAAGGGAATGCCAGAAGCAGAATTATGGAATAGAAGGTTTTCATAGGGATATATTTATTACCTACAAAACTACAAAATAATAAGATTATTGTTTGCGGAAGTCTGTTTGAAAAGGAGGGTTCAGGGAGAGGAAAGTTTGTACAGACAACAGGTTTGCAACTGGAGTGGCCTTAGTTTCCACACTATTCCGAAAGGAGTTGATGACCATCATGTCTAAAAGCTCTCCAATCCCAGACACGAAATTTCTCCCTGAGGATGTGCCGAATCCGGATAGCCACTCCAGCGAAACCTGAGCGTAAATATACGCATATTTATACAAAAATATACATCAGGAATAAAAAATGTCAAAAAAATGGACACTTTTGTGTAAAAAATATTGACAATTTGATGCTGGATGCTGGAATAGGATATCTTTTTCCATAATCGCTAATCCCTAATCGCTAATCCCTAATCGCTAATCCCTAATCGCTAAGCCCTAATCGCTAATCCCTGATACACCTGACCGAAAATGCATTGATCCGTGAGGATGGATAGAAGGAGACACTGGGGGTGTAGTCATTATCCACTACAACCTCATTCATCCCATGTGCCCAGGCTTTATCGCTCCCCCTGGCTGTGGAAGACCAGATCATGGTAGAGCGCAGGATAGGGTTGGTGGTAAGGAATCTCCAGGTGGAGTTATGGAATCGTATACCTTCCATCTGGCCGTTGAAACCTGAATACCCGGTGTATTTGAGGGCATTTCCGGCAAAACCATTGGAGATAAACACATTAAATAATGTATTCCATTCAGCTTCGGTAGGGATGTGCCACCCGGGCGGACAGAATCCCTGGGCTCCGTTATCTGCGGCATAGTCCATCATCTCATCCCACTGGTACATTCCGCCGTAGGAGGTGCAATTGACCGGATTATCTGAAAGGCAATACTTCTCAAACAGGCAGTTGTCCCGTTGCACCTGGCTTGAAGCAATTACATTGCCATAATTCAGGTTGGATGCCATCCAGCATTGGCTGCCCAAAACAACAGTTGGGTAAACTTTTCCATCCCGGATGTCAGTCAGGTTTTCTCCGCAGTTGAATGGCAGAGGAGCCATAACAGTAATTGTGTTGCTGTCGGCACGGGTGCAGCCCATGTCGTTGGTGTAGGTGTATATAATATTGTATACCCCTTCACCGGCAATTCCGGGATAAAACACGCCGGCATTGACACCGGTCCCGGTATATGTTCCGCCAAGCGGGATGCCGCCTTTCAGCACAATAGATTGTCCACCTGTGGTCGTAATGATGTCGGTGCAGGTGCTGTAATCGACAGAGGGCCATGGGTTGACAGTAACGATCACCTGGCTGGTGGTTCCTACACACCCATTTGCCGCAGGGGTGACCTGGTAGGTTACATAGGGTAGCGTATAGCCTGAATTAAGCAGGGTTTGCTGGATCAGATCCCCACTGCCTCCCGAATAACCGGATACAGCTCCGGAACTGCCTGCGGCAGTCCAGGTATAAGTAGATCCTGTCACATGCGACAGGATATTTATATTACAGGTCTCTCCGGTACAGATGGCCTCCCCGTTTGGATCGTAATAGGTATCTGCAACGGGGAATACAGTAACAACAAAATCGCGGGTTTCTCCACTGCAACTATTGGCGATGGGCCTGATGGTGTAGGTGACGGTTTCGTTGACAAACCCCGTGTTGACCAGCTGCTGGACAATCACCAATCCGGATCCGTCACTAAAACCGCCAACATTGGCCGAACTTCCTGTTGCAACCCAGGTGTAAGAAGAGTTAGCTACGCTGGATTGAGGAACGATTCCCGTGTTGGTTGAAGAGCAAATCGCAAATGTGGTGTCAGTGTTAGTAATGATCGGCTCCGGGTTCACCGTCAAAACGACACTCCCGGGTATACCTGGAGGACATCCCCAGGCCGTTGGGGATACCGTGTAGGTCACGGTCTCGATCGTCGTCCCGCTATTAGTCACCGATTGGGCTATCAGGTCCCCGGTTCCATCCGTATAGCCTGTCAGGTTTGGTGAACTGGAAGAGGTAGTCCAATCGTAGGTGGTTCCCGGAACATGGGAGAGGATCTGAATGTTGGAGGTGGCTTCAGAACAGATCGTCTCAGCCGGTGGATTGAAGTAGACATCAGGAGATTGGACCACAGTTACGATATAGTTCGTGTCGGGACCGATACACCCGTTGGCCGATGGGGTCATGTGGTAGGTAACGGTCTCAATCAGGAGACCGTTGTTTACGAGTGTCTGATTGAGTGAAGTGGTTGGAACCGCATTGTTCGACCATCCGGAGATGAGTCCGGAAGAGGGGGTGCAGGTCCAGGTGAAGGTAGTGCCAGCAACATGCGACGCAAGTGTAACGCCTGTAGGTGTGCTGTTGCAAACCTGGCTGGCCGGAGGGTCGTTTGACATATCCGGTGTGGGGAAGACGATCACGCGGTAATCGGTCGAATCGCCGTTGCAGGCATTGGCATTCGGCATCAGGCGGTAGGTAACTGTGTCGACCTCAAACCCGTCATTGCGCAATAACTGATCGATTGTTGTTGCTCCGGGCCCCGAATTGTTACTGAATCCGGTTGTATTTGGCGAGTTGGAGAAAGCACGCCAGGTAAAGGTGGTATTGGCAACATTTGAAGTCAACGAGATATTAGTTCCCTGTTCATTACATTGTGTCTGCACAGCCGGACTGTTCGACAGGTTCGCAGTAGGAAAGATCGTTACCGTATAATCCCATACGATGCCGTCGCATCCGTTCGCATGCGGTGTGATGTGGTAGGTGACGGTCTGGTTGATGAAGGTCGGATTGACCAGTTGCTGATCAATCAGATCTACAGGGATGCCTGTATTGTCTGAATAACCAGTTACCAGAGGAGAGGAACTGTTGGCCGTCCAGGTGAACAGAGTATTCGCCACATTCGACGTCATGTTGATCCCGGTCATCGTATTGTTGCACTGCGCATGGTTCATCGGTGTGTTCGACACATCCGGAACCGGGTATACCGTAACGGTATAATCCCATACTGTCCCATCACAGCCATTGGCATGTGGGGTGAGATGATAAGTGACCGTTTCAATGGTATATCCCGAATTGGTCAGTGTCTGATTCAGGGTGATTGTGGGTGTGGTGTTGTCAGTAAATCCACCCAGGTTTGGCGAACTGGCGGTTGCAGTCCAGGTAAACAGTGTATTGGCAACATTTGACGTCAATGAAACATTCGGGCCACTATTGTTGCATATCTCCGAAGAAGCCGGATTGTTCGACAGATCCGGTGTTGGATATACTGTCACCGTGTAATCCCAGATGATGCCATCACATCCATTGGCATGCGGTGTGACATGGTATGTAACTGTTTCAATGGTATACCCCGAATTGGTCAGGGTTTGATCCAGCAGGGTGGTTGGTGTCGTATTATCTGAAAATCCTCCCAGATTTGATGAGCTGGCAGTTGTTGCCCACGTGAACTGGGTATTGGCAACGTTCGACAGGAGGGATAATCCGGTGGATTGTCCATTGCAGATCGCCATGTTGGGCGGATTGTTCGAAAGGTCAGGAACAGGATATACTGTGACCGTATAATCAGTTAGCAGTCCATCACATCCGTTGGCTATTGGTGTGACATGGTAGGTTACCGTTTCGATATCATAGCCTGAGTTTGTTAAGGTCTGATCAAGAAGTGTTGTAGGAACAGAATTATCCGAGTATCCGGAAACCAGTAACGAGGAGCCGGTTGCCGTCCATGTGAATAACGTATTGGCAACATTATACAGGAGGTTGACTCCGGTGGGTTGTCCATTACAGATGGCTGTATCCTTTGGATCGTTCGCCAGGTCTGGTGTCGGAAAAACAGTTACAACAACATTCGAATCGGGGCCATCACAACTATTCGCCGTTGGCGTGACCTGGTAGGTCACTGTTTCGATTGTATATCCGCTGTTTGTAATCGCTTGTATGACGGAAGGTCCGCTGTCGTCGCTGAAGCCACTCAGGTTGGCTGAACTGGGAGTAGCAGTCCAGGCATAGGTTGTTCCTGTAACTGTTGAGGTCAGCGGGAAGTTGGTGCTGGCTTCGGAACAGATCGACTGGGTAAGGGGATTGTTGCTAACATGAGGCGTTGGATTGACCGTTACCACCACGTTACCCGGAATTCCGGCAGGACAACCGAAGGCGACGGGTGTTGCCGTGTAGGTTACCGTTTCAATCGTGTTCCCCGAATTGGTGATAGGCTGAGCAATCAGAGGTCCGGATCCGTCGGCATAACCGTTAAGATTGGGGGAGCTGGCCAGAGCTGTCCAGGTGAACGTAGCGCTGGTTACATGAGATAACACCTGTACATTTGTCGTCTCTCCATCGCAGATCGTCTGGGCTGTCGGATCAAAGTAAACATCAGGTTGTGAAACGACCGTAGCTACAAAATCATATACTGTTCCCGTACAGCCATTGGCTGTTGGCGTAATATGGTAAGTCACATTTTCAACTACGAAACCGGTATTGGTGAGCATCTGGTCGATCAGGGTTCCGCTGCCGGGTCCAAACCCGATGATGTTGGCCGAACTGGGAGTGGCCGTCCAACTGAAGCTGGTTCCAGCAACATTCGACAATACTGTGATATTTGTAGAGGTGCCGTTGCACAATTCGGAAAACATTGGATTGTTGGAGACATCCGGAATTGGATAAACCACAACGGTGAAGACCGAATCCGGCCCATCGCACCCGTTTGCCGTTGGTGTGATGGTATAAAATACGGTATCGATCGTATATCCGGTATTTGTGAGCGTTTGACTGATCAGGGCTCCGGTTCCATCACTGAAACCGGCCAGGTTCGCTGAACTTGGTGTAGCCGTCCAGGCATAGGTAGTCCCGGTAACATCTGCCGTCAGGTTAAGGGTAGCGGTTCCTCCTGAGCAGAAATCTTGTGCCAGGGGAGCGCTTGTTACATGCGACACCGGGTTAACGGTTATCACCACATCCAGCGCAGGGCCGTTACAACCGTTGGCCGAAGGGGTGACAGTGTAGGTCACTGTTTCAATGGTAGTCCCGCTATTTGACAGGGTTTGAACAATAGATCCTCCTGATCCGGCAGAGTGCCCGGTGATATTTGCAGAGCTGGAAACGACGGTCCAGCTGAAGGCCGAGTCCAGTACGCTGCATGATAGTGCAATCCCGGAAGCCTGCCCGGAACAGAGCGTTTGCGATGTGGGGTTAAAGTGCAGGTCGGGTGTGGGAAATACCGCGACTACATAGGTGTACAAAGATCCGTCGCAGCTGTTGGCACGCGGGATGATTTCGTAGGTCACTGTTTCAATGTCGAAGCCAGAATTCACCAGGGTATGCCCGATCAGGGTAGCAGGCGTCGTATTATCTGAAAACCCTGTAACATTCCCGGAGGATCCGGTGGCTGTCCAGGTGAACTGTGTGCCGGCGATATTGGAGGTTAGTGCGATATTGGTATTCAGGTTATTACACTGTGATTGATTTAGCGGCGTGTTGGTAAGGTCTGGCGTCGGATGTACCGTTACAACATAGTCGTAAACAATCCCGTCGCAATCATTCGCATGTGGAGTAATGTGGTAGGTGACCGTTTGATCGATATAGCTTGAATTCACAAGTGTGTGGTCAATCAATGTGACTCCGGCCGGCTGGTCGCTGTACCCGGTAATATTGGCTGAACTTGGGGTTGCTGTCCAGGTAAAGAGGGTATTGGTGACATTGGATGTGAGGGCGATATTGGTGCTCAGGTTATTGCATTGCTCCTGCGTGATTGGCGTATTTGAGAGGTCGGGTACCGGGAATACCGTGACTACAAAATTGGAATCCGGACCGTCACACCCGTTTGCTTCCGGAGTAATGGTGTATATCACGTTTTCAATATCATATCCCGAATTCACCAGGGTTTGATCCAGCAGTGTGGTTGGAACTGATACGTCGCTCCATCCGGTCACATTTGCGGAACTTGGGGTACATGTCCAGGTGAATTGGGTCCCGGCCACTGCTGAAGTCAGCGTAATGTTGGGCGAGGTGTTGTTGCAGATTGAATCCCATTTCGGCTGATTGGTCAAATGTGGCATCGGCTTGACCGTGACAATATAAGACGTGTCAAGCCCTGTACATGAACTTGTAGCGGGGATGATGGTGTAGGTCACCGATCCGAAAACATTAAGGTTATTTGTCAGGATTTGAGATACCTGTGTGCCGGTACCGTCAGCAAAGCCTGAAATATCGCCGGAAGTCAGCGCTGCTGTCCAGCTGAAACTGGTCGATGCCGTTGTGGAGGTAATCTGGATATTGGTAGAGGTCTCTGAGCAGATAGAGTCCCACATTGGGGTTGTTGTCAACTCGGGGATGGGATTGACAATCACTTTGTAATTATACACCGGACCATCACATCCGTTACTTTGTGGCGTGATATGGTAGAAGAGAGAATCAGCAACCCAACCGGAGAGTGTAAGCGCCTGAACAATGGTCATGCTGGCTGGTCCGGCATTTGCCGACCATCCTGTGATATTTCCTGATGTTTGCGTACATGTCCAGAGCGACTGTGTTCCGGTAACGTTGGAAGTAAGTGTGATCCCTGTTGATTCGAGGTTACAGATAGCGGTTTCAAGGGAGCTGTTGGAAATGTCGGGAGTAGGATAAACGGTCACCATGTAGTCGGTCACAGATCCGTCGCAACCATTTGCATTGGGTGTGACCTGGTAGGTCACCGACTCGATGTCATAGCCTGTATTGTCGAGGGTTTGGTTGATCAGTGTTGCAGGAGTGCCATTATCTGACCAGCCAGTGATATTGGCAGAACTGGGCACACAACTCCACGTAAACTGAGTGGAGGCTACATTGGAAGTGAGACTGATATTGGTGCCCAGCTCATCACATTGTGCATGTGAAGCAGGTGAGTTTGAAAGATCAGGTGTTGGGAAAACAGCTACTTTGTAAATTGATGTATCACCGCTGCAGGAATTTGCATGAGGCACAATGGTATAGTAAACTGTGTCGATGTTGTTTCCTGAATTATTGATTAATTGGTTGATCGCAGTTCCTGGAACTGCACTGTTACTTTGTCCGGTGATGTTCCCTGAGCTGGCTGATGCCACCCATGTGAAAAGGGATCCGGTAACATTTGTTGTGAGGTTGATGCCGGTATTCTGATCGTTGCACTGTGAATGGATCAGCGGGGAGGTTGTGAGGTCGGGTACAGGGTAGACATAGATAATATAATCGGTTACCTGTCCCGGACATCCGTTTGCTTCCGGAGTAATGTGATAGGTAACGGATTCAGTGATATACCCTGAATTAACCAGAGTTTGGTCAATCAATGCCGTGGGAGTGGTGACGTCGCTCCATCCGGTAATATTTCCTGAACTTGGTGTACAGGTCCAGGTGAAAAGTGTACCAGCAACGTTGGAAGTCATTGTTACTTGGGGAGATACATTGTTGCAAACAGAAATCGAAGAGGGTGAATTGGAGAGGTCGGGTGTGGGATACACGGTAACAGGGAAGTTTACAACCGTGCCAGAGCATCCTTCATATTTTGGAGTTACAGCATAGGTAACCTCTCCAATGATAAAAACGGTGTTGGTCAAGGTTTGGGCAATGAGCAATCCACTGTCGGCAGTATGGCCAGTAACAGTGCCAAGGGTAACAGACGGGACCCAATGGAAATTGGTACCGGTAATCGCTGAAGTCAGTGCAATATTGGTTGTCGACTGGGAGCAGATTGACGACGTGAGGACACTGTTTGTGATTGATGGAACGGGTATTATGATTGCAACAAATTCAGTCCTCGTCGGGCTGACACATCCTGTGATTTCGTCCTCGGCATGAGCCCAATAGGATGTTGTATCATTAATAAACGGAGTTGTAAATGAGGTGCCGATTCCGATTTTATTTCCTCCTGTAGGGGCATCATACCAGTTAATTCCTGCTCCTCCTGATGTGGACGCTGTAAAGGTAACCGTGCCAGGGCCACACCTTGAAACGCTGGTATCTCCGGTAGCATTTTCCGGAATAGGATTGATAACTGCTGTGATCTCTTTTCGGGTATCACTGATGCAATCCGATGTATCGTTTCTGGCTTCAACATAATAGGAAGTGGTGGTTGTCAGGACCGGGGTAGTAAAGTTGAGTGAACCCTCCAGCAGCAATGTTCCTGCCGTTGGTGCATCATACCAGTCGGCAGTTTCATTTTCCAATACCGTTACATGCAGGTTCACCGAACCCGGGCCACACCGGGCGGTATCCTGGCCTTCCGGGACAGGTGGTGTGCCAATGTGCATGGCAGTGATTTGAGCAGTACTTGAACTGGCTGAGTACCACCAGGTGTTGATCATCTTGTTGTGACAGTTGCCGGAAGCCCATATATGACATCCTGAACCAGCAGGCAGGCATCCAGTTAAATTGGATCCAATTGGGAAAGCCATGCAGCCACTTCCACCACCACCCAGTGTTATTTCCGTATCATCCCAGTAGACCAGCGGCGTTTGGCTGGATGTTGAGATAGGCCTTACCAATGTAACTGTAAAACCATCCGGGTTTTCTTCGATATCCCACAGGGGCAGGTTGGTCAATCCATTGACATATGAAACAGTAATAATGAGGTCGGTGCCGTCGGGAACAGGCACGCCTGTTCCATCGAGCCCATCCCATGCTATATTATTAACCCCTGCTGTAACCGTCGAATATAAATAAACATCATTTGCTGGACCGCCGTATGGGACATCGATCCTGATCTCAACATTGCCTGCCTTGTTCACTTCGATGGTGATCAGTTTCTTACCGCTGCATAGTGGATAAGCCGGATCGGGAATCAGGTTTGGAGTCCCAATCATTACACCATAGACCCCATTAACATAGACAAGAGTATCAGGGTTGTTGCAAAAAACCTTGTATTGGGCAATTCCGGGGAATGAATTGGAAGTATTGGTGTTCTTGGATTTTCGGTCGTTGGTAAAATTTCCTGTATTGGTACATCCCACCGAGTTACAGAACATGGTGAACCGCCCAACTGAAGCGTTACTGTAACTTAAACGGGTTACAATTCCATCATCGGAAAAGACAAACATTTTCGCTGAAAAAGGTTGAGTCCCGATGTTGGCATAGAACTGCCAGGACTTAGACCAAACCCTTCCAAGCTTCGCATCGGCTGGCAATGCAGGTGTATTTGCTCCGGACACTACGGTAAAGTCAAACAGATCAAAATCGATGCTTCCTGAGAACTCAATGTAAAAATCCCCCACTTCAGCGGGTAACGTGGTTGTCCAGATAAAGGGGGTGTATCCTCCGCTTCCGGGAAATGGTCCGGTCACAGCTTCGTTATAATTCGCAATGTAACCGGTTCCTGTTGTGGGAATAGTACCGGACATCACAACCGTTCCGGATGGGTTTCTAAGCTGGTAGGTTCTATTTGTGTTGCTGGACCTGTGGAATCCAAACAGGATTTTCTCTCCAACATTGGATATGTGAATGTTTAACCGGTAATTTTCCGGACAGTTATACGTGGCGAAATCAGTATAGCCGGCATCGATGGAAAGATTTCCATAAGTGTTAATGGTAGGTCTGACCTCTTTGGTCCCTTCCGCATACGATTGGCCAATGAAATAACATTGAAATAAGGGCAATAATATTGCCAGGAGGAGAGAAAATCTCTTCATAAGGTTGTTGCTGGTTGCTGGTTTCGAGTTTTGAGTTTCTGGTTTTGAGTTAAGTTGGTTCCTGCCTACTGCCAACTGTCAACTGCCAACTGGATTTCCGGCGATAAAAATACGACTTTTTTGTTTTGGTAATACCCTAACTTATTAGACAACAAAATTGTGAGGGGTTGCACGCTGGATCACTGGATGACTGGATCACTGGATCACTGAATGACTGGATGACTGATCTATGTCCAACCTGTCCAACCTGTCTAACCTGTCCAACCTAATCCTTAAGGCAACGAACAGCAAAGTTGTTACTGATGAGTGCTGGATACAACGACATGCTGGGGGTGTACTCGATATCGACAACCACTTCGTTCATGCCGTGTGCCCAGGCTTTGTTGAGTCCATGGATGGAGGATGACCAGTAGAGTTTGGATCGAAGAATCGGGTCGTTAGCCGGGAACTTCCAGGTGAGGTTTTGGAACCGGATGCCTGTCATCAATGCGTTGAAGCCTGAATAGCCGCTAGATTTCAGAGCGTTGCCGGCAAATCCGTTGGAGATGAAGTTGGTGAACAGCAGGGTCCAGTCGGCTTCAGCAGGAATATGCCAGCCGGGCGGACAAAAGCCCTGGGCTGCATTTTCGGAGGTATATCGCATGGCCTCGTCCCACTGATAGAGACCTCCGTAAGCAGCGCAGTTGACAGGGTTGTCGTTGTAGCAGTATTTTTCGTTGATACAGTTATCCCGCTGGATCTGAGAGGAGGCAATGGTAGTCCCGAAATTCAGGTTGTTGGCCATCCAGCACTGGGAACCGATGAGAACAGTTGGATAGTTGTTGTTATCCCGGAGGTCGGTGAGGGTATCTCCGCAAGTATGGGATATCGGATCCGTGATATGGATTGTGATTGAGGCGCTGTCGATACAGCCGAAGTCATTGGTATAGGTGTACCTGATGTGATGTACCCCGGCCCCGGCAATGGCTGGAAAAAATGTCGAACCTGTCAGCCCTGGGAAGACTGTTCCTCCTGGACCACTGAAGACTCCGCCTGAGGGTACCGCCCCTTTGAGATCAAATGGCTGCGCCTCGATGGTGGTGAGAGTATCGAAGCAGACGGTCATGGAGACCACAGGCAAAGGATTCACGGTTACCACTGCTGAATTCTGTGTTCCAGTGCAGCTATTAGCTGTAGGAGTGACCTGGTATGTCACTGTCGGCATCATGTACCCCGAATTGGTTAATGTTTGTTGGATAAGATCCCCTGATCCGTTTGAATACCCCGAAACATTGCCCGTGCTTCCAGAAGCAACCCAAACGAAGGATGTCCCGGTAACATTTGAACTTATACTGATCAGTGCCAACTGCCCACTGCATACTGCCTGACTGGCGGGTGTGAAAAGAACATCTGCCACTGGATAAACGATCACCTTGAAATCGGTTGAATCGCCGGTACACCCGTTGGCTGTACCCGCCACACGGTAGGTCACTGTATCAATCGTGTATCCTGAATTGGTTAACGTTTGTGAGATGAATGCTCCGCTTCCATCGCTATATCCGGTTACATTGGCCGAATTGCTGAAAGCTCTCCAGGCAAAGGTGGACCCGGAAACATCAGCCTGAAGGGATAAGCTCGTAGCCTGTCCATTGCAGATGGATTGTCCGCCGGGGGCAGCGCTCACCGCCGGTCGCGGATTGACAGTCAATATCACCGGCATCGTCCCTCCCGGCGGACACCCGTTGGCCTCCGGCGTTACGTTGTAGGTCACCGTTTCAATCGTCGCCCCGGCATTGTCGATGGTTTGGGCAATCAGATCTCCCGACCCGTCGGCGTAGCCCGAAAGGTTGGGTGATGAGGGGGAAGCAGTCTAGGAAAAGGTTGAGCCTGTAACATGCGACTGCAGGGATAATGTGCTGGGATTTCCTTCACATACGGTTTCTCCCGGCGGCACGAAAAACACATCCGGTACCGGGAAGAGAGTCACGGTGTAGTCTGTCACCGAACCCGGACACCCGCTGTTGACAGGAGTCACATGGTAGGTGACAGTTTCTGTGTCGAACCCCGAGTTCACCAGCGTCTGGTCGATGATGGTTCCGGGAGCCACGCTGTTGGAGTATCCTGAGACGCTGCCCGAGGAACCGGTGGCTGTCCAGGTGAACTGGGTGCCGGCCACATTGGATTCCATCGTTAGGGCGGTGCTCACGTTGTTGCACTGGCTCTGGGTGAGCGGATTGTTGGTCAGGTAGGGCGAAGGAACAATGGTAACCACGTAATCAACGGTATCTCCCATACATCCGTTGGCATGGGGCACGATGCGGTAGGTGACCGTCTCGTTGACCGATCCCGAATTTACCAGATTCTGGTCGATCAGCGTCATGGGATTTGTGGTATTATCCGAAAAGCCAGTAATGAACAGCGAAGAGCCAACAGCCGTCCAGGTAAATAAAGTACCTGCTACATTGGAGGTAAGTACAATATTGGTCGCATTGTTGTTGCAGATCTCTTTTGCCGGAGGTGTTGTTGACAAGTCGGGAACCGGGTAAACAGTCACTACAAAACTGGTATCTATTCCATCACAATCGTTGGCCGATGGGGTAATGGTGTATGTCACCGTTTCGATATCATCCCCCGAATTCACCAGGGTCTGATCCAACACCGTTGTTGGTGTCGGTTGATCCGAAAAGCCCGAAACGAACAGCGAAGAGCCAACAGCGGTCCAGGTAAATTGCGTTCCGGTTACATGCGATGCTAATATCACGCCTGTTGACTGCCCACTGCAGACTGCCAACTGAGGAGGATCATTTGACATGTCGGGAACAGGAAATACGGTTACAACATATCCCGAATCCGGACCCTGGCAACTGGCCGCAGTGGGGGTCATCTGGTATGTTGCCCACTCAATGTCAAATCCTGAATTGATCAGTGTCTGATTCAGCAGGGTTGTAGGTGTAGTTTCATCGGCATAGCCCGAGATGTTTCCCGTAGATCCTGTTACTGTCCAGGTAAACCAGGTGTTTGAAACATCTGATGTCAAACTGATATTCGGGCCGGTATTGTTGCAAATCGAATCCCCTTTTGGCTGGTTGGTAAGATGGGGGAGTGGTTTGACCCATTGGGTGAAGATTGCTGGCAAGCCAGTGCAGGTACCTGTGGCTGGTGTTACGGTATAAAGGATGCTTCCGGAGGTAGACAGGGAGTTTGATAGTTGCTGTGCTATCAGGTCTCCGGAACCGTTGCTGGCTCCGGTCACGGTTCCAACGCCCTGTGCAGCAGTCCAGTTAAACGAAGTGCCTGCGCAGGTAGCGGTCAGCTGGATATCCGTTGTTGCTTCCGAGCAGATGGAATCGAACATAGGGGTGGTGGTGAGCGCTGGTACAGGGTTGACGATAACTTTGTAATCGGTTACCGGACCGTTGCAGCTGTTGGCACGTGGAGTGAGCTGGTAGATGACGGAGTCTTTCACAACTCCCGTCAGGGTCAGTGTTTGGTTGATTGTGGTTGTTCCCGGACCAGCGTTCGGCAGGTAGCCTGCAATATTCCCCGAGGTTTGGGTGCAGCTCCAGGTGAAGGTGGTGCCCAATACGTTTGATGTCAGGTTGATGCCGGTGGATTGACCCTGGCAGATCTCTTTCTGCGCAGGGGAGTTGGAGAGGTTGGGGGTAGGATAGACCGTTACGGTATAGCCGGTGACAGGTCCGCTGCATCCGTTGGCGCTTGGTGTGATATTGTATACAACAGTTTCTACCTGGAAGCCATTGTTAACAAGAGTTTGGTCAAGGAGGGTTGTGGGTGTGGGGTTGTCGCTCCATCCTGTTACCTGTGGGGAACTGGGTGTGCATGTCCAGGTAAATTGAGTGCCTGCTACAGTTGATGTGAGCGTGACATTGGTGCTGACATTGTTGCACTGAACCTTCGACTTGGGAATGTTGCTGAGGTTGGGTACCGGCCTCACCGCTACCCTGTAGGTGACACTGTCGCCCAGGCATCCGGCAGCCGTTGCTGCTATCCTGTAACGGACACTATCTGTTGTGGTGCCTGCGTTGGTAAGTGTCTGACTGATGACCGAACCACTGCCGTTGAAGTATCCACCCATGTTTGGATTGGTGCTCCAGGCGCGCCAGGCGAAGGTGGAGCCGGTGACATTGGCTGTCAGTGTGATGTTGGCCGAAGTTCCGTTGCAGATCGTCTTCACTAGTGGCGTGGTGGTCACTGAGGGGATTTGGTTGATGGTGATCGATTTCGTTGTGGCTGTTCCCGATCCGCATTCGGCATTCCATCCTTTTACCGTGACCTGTCCGGGTCCCGGAGGCGCTGTCGGGGAAAAGGTGATGATCTTAAAGGGTGAGGCAGTAGTATCTGTTCCGCCCGGCCAGGTCCAGATATACTTCTGTGAATTGGAATCGGAAGAGCAGGTATACTGGGCCGAACTGCCCTGGCAAACACCCGATGGACCCGTGATTGACCCGAGCACTCCGGGCAGTTGTTTCTTTGTGATGGTAACCGGAACAGTAGTGGTGTTGGATACATACCACCAGGTATTGATAGTCTTGTTATCTCCTGGATCCCAGTTAGCCGACCAGATATGACAGGGTGTTACTTCACTCTGGCAACCCCCCGGAGGGCTGGTGGTAGGACCCGGGGGCATGGCCGGACTGATATTAGTATCGTCCCAGTAAAAAGATGGTTCGGATGTGCTGGCCGGTCGGATGAGGTTTACCAGAAATCCAAACTCATTGTTCTCCACATCCCACAATGGCAGATGGGTCATCCCTTTGACATAGGTGAGGGTGAATGGGAATGTTGAACCGCTGGGAACAAGTTTTGGGGGGACGGAGGCATCATACCCATCCCATACCATGGTATTTTGACCGACTGTCACGGTTTGAAGGACCTCTTTGTCAACAAACCCGCCTCCGAGGGCGCTGAGTTGCAATGTGAGAGTAACTGTTCCGGAGGAGGTGACTTCAAAGGTGAAATCCATATTGCCGGTTGCACAATCGGAATCTACAATAACGATTGAGCCGGGAGGGGGAGGGATCACCACCTGGCCAATGATGCCACTTGGATATACGATGTTGTCCGGATCATTCAGAAAAATCTTATAGGAAGGATAGTTGTGCCAGCCGTTGGTTGATTTACGCGCTTCTGTGGCGGGCATGGAAGGACCAACCGGATAGCATCCTGAGTTATTGCATGAAATGGTGAACCATCGTCCATCAAATCCATTGGGATTAAAGCGGGTTACGATACTGTCCTGGGAATAAACGAACATGTACCCAAAATATCCATGGACATTAGGTTCGTTTGTGTTCAGCTGCCAGGCTTTTGAATAAACACGACCTTTTTTATAGGATAGTGTAGTGGTGTCAATCACCGAAATGTCTATTTTCTCATAGGATCGGGACTGACCGTTCCCAACCTGAAACGTCAGAAAATAATTGCCGTTCACCGTTGGATCTACAACCAGGGCAGAGTATCCGCTGGGACTCAATTTTGTTGGGCCAACATATGCTTGTTTGTAGTACCGGATATAGCCTTGTTGTCCAACAGCATTGGGGGTCGTTCCACTCCATACAACGACCCCGTCGGGCCGGTGAAGCCGCAAGTTTACAGCCCCTCCTGATGTTGAAGCACCAATGCCAAAATAAATTTTCTCCTTGACATGGTCGGAGATATTAATAAAGAGACGATAGTTGGTATCCCCATTATATAAGGCAAATGGATCCCGGTAGTTTCCTCCGACATTTCCATTTGCAATGAGGATATATGCACGTTTGTTATTCGCACTGTCGGGCATCAGCTCTTTCGTGCCTTCTCCATACGTTTGAAACGTGAAAAAGGCCAGAAAAAGAGATAAAATAAAGAATAAGCACGTACATGTATTTCTCATCCGGCAACCCCCTGACTTATAATACACAAAATTATAAAAAAGGTTGCTCGGAAGGAGTGAAAAATACAATCAGGAAATGTTTCCTTATTAATCGTTGTCTATAGCTTCATTCCTGCCAGAAAGCCGGCAGCAAGGTCATTCCCAATCAGATGCGCATACTCGGAAGGGGGGTATGCCGACTTTTTAAACTTGACACAGGTGTACCTGACGGTCATGCTATTGGCATCGGCGTTTCCAACATCCGCCATCTGCCGGACTGTAAATTCAGGAAGCCTCTTGCCTGATAAATTCGTGGCAATTGTTTGAACCAGCTTGTTATCTCCTCTTTCAATTGCCCAGTAGACAGGCGATTTGTTGGTGACAATGGTCAGGCATTTCAGCCCTTTCTCACCCGATTCAAGGGTGGCAAAGCCATGCACCCCTATGGTCAGATCGGCTCCCTCTTCAATCAGGTAGTTGGCAATCTCATCCTGATCTTTCATGATGGCGATGATGATGGCTGTGTAATCATTTCCTCCTTCTCCCATCACCGATGCATAACTTGAGAAGAGAGTGATTGTGCCGGACCTGACTTTGCTATTCAGGTCAGCCCCTTTTTCAACGAGGAGTTTCACTAAGCTCAAATCTCCTATCTCAGTGGCAAGACAGAGCGGGTAGTAGGTCCAGTTGGAGTTTGTCATGGTGGAAGAGGCATTGACATCAGCGCCTTTGTCGACCATCATCTTTCCTGCATCGATTTTGGCTTGCCGTGTAGGTCCAACGGCTAATATTGACCCTTTTAAAACCTGGCAGAGAGGAGTGAATCCGGTTGCATCCTGTTTATTCATGTCAATGCCTGTACCGAGCAACAATTCAAGCATATCCGTTGCCTCCCCATTTCGGTCATCGGGCAGGTTGAGGTACCAATCGGGGACATTTAATCCAAAACCAGCCATCGCAGGTCCGCTTTTGGAAAAAAGATCCTTTCGCTCTTCCCGTGACATCGCATAATTAGCAAATGTAGAAAGGGCATTGCCGCCACCTTCCGGCTCGAGGTTCATCCCTTTTTCAATCATCATCTTTATCGCTGGAACATGATTCGTTTGCATACAAAGAACTGTTGCAGCATAGGTCTTTGAAGGCTGGGCCGCTGCCATAGCATTCTCCCAGGCTTTGATCAATACCTTGTTCGCTTTTTTTCCTTTAGCCTCTTCATTGGCAATGAGGGTCCTGAAGGTGTCCCCAGGATCTGAAACACCTGGTTTGTTGGGGTTTGCTCCGGCATCGAGCAGCAACTTCACCACCTCCGTGGAGTATACATTACAAGCAGAAATGAGTGCAGGATATTTTCCCCCATTTGGATCGGCGCCTTTCTCCAGGAGCAAGGTTGTGATGTCGGGCCAGAAATAGGCGTTACAAATTACAGTGTTTCCACTGGCATCGGCAGCGTTTACATTGGCGCCGGCTTCAATGGCGGCTTTGGCTGCCGCCAGGTCACCCTGTTTGCAGGCAGTGATCAGATCCTCGTTGGGTCCGGCGAAAGATAAGAATGTAACACTCATCAGGAGCGCAAGGAATAAGGAATTTCTTTTTGTCATACGTGAATGATTTTGATTAATGAGTTAGAAGTGATTAGTAAACGATAATTTTTTCAATAAAAAACCCTTGATCTGTCCAGAAGGTAATTACATATAACCCGGTTGGGTAATTCGTCAGGTCCAGCTCTGAGACGTTCAATTCAGAGAGGATTAGTTCTCCCATAAGGGTCCGCAATTCTATTTTTTGCACCTCTCCGGGATGAATTTTTATATGACCTGTGGTAGGATTTGGAGATAGTACAGGCTGGTGCCCTGATGAAAATTGATTGCCGGCCGCATCGTTAGTACAGATCATAAAATTGATGTTCCCAACGTTGATTCCATACGCACTCAATGTCACACCCGGAGGGGGAAACGGAAGCTCCCACACACACATCTCTTCCAGGTTGTAACAATACCTGATCTCAATGTAAGAAAGGCTCGTGTTATAGGTCAGATCCAGTCTGGTAAATGGATTGGTTCCGCACTGTAAAAAATTAAGGTTAGGATTGTTGGTTACATCCAGGGAATCCAGGCCGTTGCTGTCGCACCCTAACGTGGTGAGCAGGGGATTGTTCGATACATCCAGGTGCAACAAGGGATTTGAATGAGTATAAAGTGTTTTCAATGATGAGCAACCTGAAATGTCGAGGAATGAGATGTTGTTATAGGTGCAGACAACAGAAATTAAGCTGGCGTGGTTTGTAAGGATCAGAGTGTCTAAATCATTAAATGCACATTGTAAACTAAACAGGTTCACATTATTGGATAAATCCAGGTCGCCGATGTTATTATAACTGCAATCAAACCACTTCAGGCCTATCTCCCCGGAAAGATCGACGGAAGTCAATAGATTATTCTTACAATGAATCCGTCGCAAGCTGTCAGTAACGGGTAATTGTAATGTAACCAACTGGTTATCTCCACACCATAATTCTTCGAGATAATTTTTATCTGCAAGATCCAGTGTGGTTAGCAAGTTGCCATCACAACGCAGATACTCCAGGGAATCATTGGATGAAAGCGAGAGAGCTGTCAGCAGGTTATCATCACACCTCAGTACCTTTAAACCTGATATCCCGGTTACCTCAAGCATTGTAAGTAAATTATCATCGCAATAAATCTTGCTTAGCATTGAATTATTGGATAAATCTAAACCGGTAATAGTATTATTTGCACAATGCAGGGATACTAGATTCGGGCAATTTGAGGTATTCAGAGATGTTAGTTCGTTGAAATAACAGGATAACCGTTGTAATTGATAACATAGAGAAATATTGACGGATGATAGTTGGTTTAGGTCACATCTCAAATCCTTGAGAAGTATATTTTCGGATAGATTCAGTGTGGAAAGCTGGTTTGACATACAATCGAGATACTCCAGGATGATAAAAGCCTCAATCCCGGTCAGATCTAAGATAGGAGAAGGACAAAACCATAAAATTAATGTATCGACAACAGCCGCTTCCGTGTATTCAATCTCCATGTTGTTGTTCAGGTCAACACCGAGTTCGATCAGCTTATTCTTAAAATTGGTGTCCGGAATATAGACTACCTGTGCGTCAACCAGGCAGGTCATCAGGAATGCAACCAGGAATAGGGCAGATTTCTTCATGGGAAAAGAATCCATAGGAAAATTCCACCCAAAAATAATTAAATATCTTACATATCTAAACAAATGGAAAATAAATACCGGTTCGCTAGTCCTTAATACACCTCACCGCGAAATCATTTGAAACCAGGGCCGGGTACAACGATACGCTGGGGGTGTAGTCGATATCGACCACTACCTCATTCATGCCGTGTGCCCAGGCTTTGTTGAGTCCATGAATGGAGGATGACCAGTAGAGTTTGGACCGAAGAATGGGGTCGTTGTCGGGGAATTTCCAAACGAGGTTCTGAAACCGGATGCCTGTCATCAATGCGTTGAAGCCTGAATAGCCACTTGATTTCAGGGCGTTGCCGGCAAATCCGTTGGAGATAAAGTTGGTGAACAGCAGGGTCCAGTCGGCTTCAGTAGGAATATGCCAGCCGGGCGGACAAAAGCCCTGGGCAGCATTGTCGGAGGTGTATCGCATGGCCTCGTCCCACTGATATAGCACAGAGCCCAGGGCACAGAGCGCAGGGTTGTCATTGTAACAATATTTTTCGGGGATGCAGTTATCACGCTGGATCTGTGAAGAAGGGATCATCGTCCCGAAATTCAGGTTGTTTGCCATCCAGCACTGGGAACCGATGAGAACAGTGGGATAGTTGTTGTTATCCCGGAGGTCGGTAAGGGTATCTCCGCAGATATGGGATACGGGATTCGTGATATGGATTGTAATTGAGGCGCTGTCGAGGCATCCGAAGTCATTGGTATAGGTATACCTGATGTGATGGACACCTACACCTGCGATAGCAGGAAAAAATGTGGAACCTGTAAGGCCAGGTCCGCTGAATACGCCACCCGGCGGAATGGCTCCTTTCAGTGCAAAGGGTTGCGCCTGGGTAGTGGTGAGAGTATCGAAGCAGACGGTCATGGAGACCACAGGCAAAGGATTCACGGTTACCACGGCTGAATTCTGTGTTCCAGTGCAGCTATTAGCTGTAGGAGTGACCTGGTATGTCACTGTCGGCATCAGGTATCCCGCATTTATCAGGGTTTGCTGAATCAGGGTCCCTGATCCGTTTGAATACCCCGAAACATTTCCCGTGCTGCCAGTGGCAACCCAAACGAAGGATGTTCCGGTAACATTGGATGTGACGTTAATTCCGGTTGTCTCTCCGCTGCACAGTGTCTGGGTAGTGGGAGTAAAAATCACGTCGGCCACAGGATATACCGTTACTGAATAGGGTGTGGGAGCTGCAGGTGAGCATCCATTGGCTGCAACGGAGATTTCATAGGTTGCTGTTTCAGTCGTATAACCCGAATTTACCAATGGTTGGGCAATCAGGTTCCCTGTACCGTCCAGATATCCTGAAATATTCGGGGAACTGGCCGAAGCGGTCCAGCTAAAGGCAGTTCCAGCCACAGTTGACTGTAAGGTCAGATTGGTAACCTGGCCTGAGCAGATAGCCAGTGTGCCTGGCGTCACAGTCAGATCGGGAATTGGGTAGATTGTAACTGTATAGCTTGTTGCCGCAGCGGGTGAGCATCCGTTCGCTGATGGGGTGATTTCGTAAGTCACAGTCTCTGTCGTTGACCCGGTGTTGGATATCGTCTCCAGAATGCTGCCCGTACCACTCGAAGAAAATCCAGTTACATTGGGTGAACTGGCGGTGGCAGTCCAGGACAAGGTGCTGTCGGCTACCGAAGAGGAGAGCAGGATGTTTGTCGTCTCTCCCGAACATATTGAGGGAGTGGTAGAGTTGATGATGAGGTTGGGGATGGGATAGATTGTAACAACATAGGTTGTGGGCACAGCAGGGGAGCACCCGAAAGCTACAGGCATAATGGTATAGGTAACAGTCTCTACGGTAAATCCCGAGTTGGTAATCGTCTCAAGGATATCCCCGCTTCCGCTGGGTGAATATCCGGTTACGTTGGGCGAACTGGCCATAGCTGTCCAGTTGAGCGTGGTTCCGGCAACAGAGGAGGAGAGAAGTACGCTGGTGGTCAGTCCTGAACAGATTGACGGGGTGGTTGAATTGATCAGCACATCAGGAAGGGGTTTCACCCATTGGGTGTAATCGGCTGCGAGTCCGGTGCAGCTGCTGGTGCTGGGGATAATTGCATAGACGACACTGCCATCAGTGAACAGGCTGTTGGAGAGCTGTTGAGCAATCAGATCGCCTGTCCCATCGCTGAAGCCGGTGATGGTGCCCACTCCCTGCGTGGCAGTCCAGTTAAAACTGGTTCCCGCACACGTGGCGGTCAGTTGAATGTTGGTGAACTCCTGCGAACAGATGGAGCTGAACATCGGTGATACCGTTAGCTGCGGAACAGGGTTGACAACGACTTTGTAATCATAAGCCGATCCGTTACACCCGTTTGCCTGGGGCGTTAAATGATAATAGACAGAATCTTTGATAACTCCCGTCAGGTTAAGGGTTTGGTTGATTGAGGTAGTACCCGGTCCGGGATTGGCACTCCAACCCGTGACATTGCCGGAGGTTTGTGTGCAACTCCAGGTAAAGGTTGTTCCGGTTACGTTGGATAAGAGTGCGATGTTGGTTGACTGTCCGTTGCAGATCTCTTTGTACAAAGGAGTTGTGCTGAGGTTTGGGGTGGGGTAAACTGTAACAATGTAATTGGTCGGACTGGTGGGTGTACACCCATTTACAGTGGGTGTGATCGAATAGGTAACGGTCTCGGTGGTGAAGCCGGAATTGGAAATTGTTTGCAGGATGTTCCCGCTCCCTGTTGGGGTATATCCGCTGAGGTTTGGGGAACTGGGCGTTGCGGTCCAGTTGAATACCGCAGAAGGTACGGTTGATGACAATTGAATGTCAGTTGTTCCTCCAGAGCAGATGGAGGGGGTGGTTGAGGTGATCACCACGTTGGGCAGAGGATTGACGGTTACCACCATGTCCTGAACTGTTCCGTTGCATCCGCTTAGGGTTGGCAATATATGATAGGTAACACTCCCTGAAACCAGGTTCGATATGGAGAGCAGGTTGTTAATGGTCCCACCCGAACTTCCGGGCGGACAGGAGACAATATTGGCGCTGCACGTAGGTGGGTTCGAGTTCCAGCTGAAGGAGGCTCCGGTTGGGGTGGAAACCAGCGTGATGTTGGTCGATGTGCCCGAACAAATGGATTTGGTGAATGGCGGATTGACGCTTGGCCGCGGTTTGATTGTAACGGCCAGGGAGGAAGTGGGGCCCGGGTCGGTGCAGTTGGAGTTGGTGCCATACACCTGTATATTTCCTGAAGTAGCATTCGCGGCAAAATTTACCATGATAAAGGCATCCGTGGGATTGGTATGGATGATAGTGGCTCCGGTACCGGTATAGTTCCAATGGTAAATTGTGGTATTGGGGTCGGTTCCTACAGAGAACATCACGCTGTTGGTCCCGGCACAATAACTTTGAGGAGGAGACTGGTTAAACAGGAGAGTTTGAGGCTTCCGCCATTGCGTGATGTTCACAGGAGTGGTGGTAGTTGAAACATTGTACCACCACGTATTCATGGTGTGATGGTCACCATCGGACCATGGATGACATCCTGGCGGACTCAGGCATCCTGTAAAGTTTGTCGTTCCACCCGAGATGTTTGAGTCGTCCCAAAAAACCAGTGGTGTAGAACCAGGCGGGCTAACCAGTCCGATTGTAAAACCACTGTTGTTGGCTTCAACATCATAAAGTGGCAGGTTGGTCAATCCGTTAATATAGCTAACAGTAAACGATATATTTACGTTATTAGGTACAGGGATTCCGATGGGAGTGGTGCCGTCAAGTCCATCCCAGTTGATCTGATTCAACCCAGCCACCACCGAAGTAGCCAGGGTTCGGGTAGCATAAGGAGGATCGAAATCCAGTTCAATAGCAACATTTCCGGGTTTATCAACAGTAACCTGGAAGAGGATGTTGCCATTGTCGCAGGACCTTACACCCGTTACCGGAGGGATTATTTGACCGAGAGTGGTGGCAGAGGGGAAGAGGACAGGGTCGGGAGGATTCAGAAAGATGTTGAATTGGGGCACAAATGCCTGCTGGTTGCTCAGTGACTTCCGGTCTTGCACGAAATTGCTGGTATTGGCACAGCCGTACTGGTTGCAAAAAGTTACCCACACACCGCCACTCATGTTGTTTAAAGCGAGGGAGGTGATGATGCTGTCGTTAGAGTAGACATAAAACGTGGCGTAACAATTATCTCCGCCGTTTTCCTGAAGCTGCCATGCTTTGGAGAAAACCCTCCCTGGTTTGACCTGACTGGCGACTGTATCAGCAACAGTGATATCAAACAGGTCCATACTAAAACTTCCGGGGTTGGAATTCCCGGATGAATTTGCCACTCTGTCGAATTCGATGTAATAGACGCCGGGAGTTGATGGATGGAAACTGATCGCAGTGTATCCGCCGGCACCGTAAAATTGTGTTGGTCCTACCCGTGCCTGGCCTATATTGCTGATGTATCCCGCTCCTGAAGTTGGCAGATTTGCCTGGGGACGTACAATAAATCCAGAAGCATTTTTAATTCTGTAAACGATGTGGTTTTGGTTCCCTGCTCCACTTCCCTGAAAGCCCAGGTAGACTGTCTCGTTGTTTGAGTTGGTCACAAAATAGAGCCTGTCGGGCGGATCGCAACCGTAGATGGCAAACTGGGTACGGTCGCCATTCCCGTTGTTGCATTGATTCGTAAAATCACTGCAGAGGTAAAGGTTGGTCTCATGATTATCGATCCAGATCTGTTTTGATCCTTCAGAAAACCCCTGAAGTGTTAGCAAGACAAAGAATACAATAACAAACAGATTGGGGGCAGAGAAAAATTTATTCATGTATTGAGCACTCAACATATATAATACACAAAAGTAGGAAAAAGGTTGCACCCTGGGCATTATATTTCACAATGCCCCTAAATCCCTTTCTACCCCTAAATCCCCTGAAGGGGACTTGCACTGCTTCGCAGTAATTTCCTCCCACAGGGAGGAGCAAGTCCCCTTCAGGGGATTTAGGGGTCAGTCCTTCAAGCAGCGCACCGCAAACCCATTGCTCCTGAGTGCAGGGTAGAGCGAAACACTTGGAGTGTAATCAAAGTCGATTGCAACTTCGTTCATGCCGTGGGCCCAGGCTTTGGAGGGAGAGTGTGCATCGGAAGACCAGAAGAGAATTGACCGGAGAACGGGATCGGTAACCGGGTACTTCCATATCGTAGTGTGAAAACGGATGCCGGTGACCAACGCATTGAAGCCTGAGTATCCCGGGTATTTCAGGGCGTTACCGGCGAACCCGTTGTTGATGTACTGGTTGAAGAGGGTAGTCCATTCCGTTTCCGTCGGAATGTGCCATCCGGGCGGACAAAGCCCCTGGAGGGCTGGGGTCTCTTCGTAATTCATCAGTTCATCCCACTGGTACAGCGCTGAACCCTGGGCACAAAGCGCAGGGTTGTCATTGTAACAATATTTTTCATTGACGCAGTTGTCTCGCTGACTCTGCGATCCAGGTATTTGGGCACCGTAGTTCAGGTTCGCAGCCATCCAGCATTGATCGTTGATATCTACAGTTGGGTATCTCTTGTTATCCCTGATATCGGTGAGTGTATCTCCACAGATAAAAGATACGGGATCCAGGATATGAATAGCACATGAGGCGCTGTCGAGACAGCCAAAATCATTGGTATACGTATATCGGATATGATGTACTCCTGTTCCTGCAACGGCAGGGAAGAGAACCGAGCCTGTAATTCCGGCGCCTGTAAAGGTCCCTCCGGAGGGGACAACCCCTCTCAGTTCAATCGGTTGAGCCTGTGTCGTGGTGATGGTGTCGAAACAGTTGGGCATTGATACGATAGGGAGAGAGTTTACTGTCACCATGGCAGAATTTGATGTCCCCAAACACCCATTTGCCGTGGGGGCGACCTGCCATGTCACCCACCCTGGCATATACCCCGAATTGTACAATGTCTGCTGAATCATATCCCCCGATCCTGGCCCGTATCCTGAAATATCGGGTGATGATCCAGTTGCTGTCCAGGTAAACGTGGCACCCGTCACCTGCGATTGCAGAGACAACCCGATGGTTTGTCCACTGCAGATTGCGTCACTGTTTGGTACAAAAATTACATCGGCAACAGGATAGACGATCACAACGACATCGGTTGAGTCACCGGCACATCCGTTGGCAGCTGCTGCTACTCGGTAAGTAACTGTATCGATGTTAAATCCTGAATTGACCAGGCTTTGTGCGATGATGCCACCCGACCCACTGGTGAAGCCTGAAACGCTTCCCGAACTGCAAAAAGCTCTCCAGCCAAATGTCGAACCGGTCACATCTGCCATCAGGGTGAGGCCAGTGGTTTCGCCGTAGCATAAAGATTGTCCGCCGGGGGAGGCGTTTACCACCGGTCGCGGGTTGACAGTCAATATCACAGGCATGGTTGTTCCCGGCTGACAACCGTTGGCTGCAGGGGTGACCTGGTAGGTCACTGTTTCAATCGTCGCCCCGGCATTGCCGATCGTTTGCGTAATCAGGTCTCCCGACCCGTTGGAATAGCCCGAAAGGTTGGGAGATGAGGCCACGGCTGTCCAGGTAAAAGTCGCCCACGTAACATGCGATTGTATGGATAACCCGCTTGGTTGTCCTTCGCAAACTGTTTCTCCTGGTGGTATGAAAAACAGATCGGGAGTGGGAAAAACAGTTACGATGTATGTTGAGTCGGGTCCCTGGCATCCAGCAGCTGAAGGGACAACCTGATAGGTCACCCATTCAAGGTCAAAACCCGAGTTGGTCAATGTTTGATCCAGCAAAGCGGTTGGAGTGGTTTGATCGGTGAAACCGGTAATCTGAAACGAAGAACCTGTGGCCAGCCAGGTAAACCAGGTGTTGGCGACATCCGATGTCAGAATAATGGCTGGCGAGGTGCCATTGCAAACCGAATCCCCTTTCGGCTGATTTGTCAGGTGAGGAACAGGTTTTACCCACATGGTGAAAATCTCAGTGTTGCCGGTGCAACTTGAAGTAGCAGGAGTGATTGAATAAAGAATGCTGCCAGGAGTAGTCTGCGGATTGGTGAGTTGGTCATTTATCAGTGAACCCGATCCATTGGTGTTTCCGGTAACACTCCCCACATCCTGAGCAGAGATCCAGGAGAAATCGGTGCCGGGGCAGGTGGCGGTTAAAGGGATGTTTGTTAAGGCTTCCGAGCAGATCGAATCTGTCATTGGTATTACCGTAAGTGCCGGAACAGGATTGACGTAAACAGTAATATCGGAGCTGTCGCCGGTACATCCGTTGGCCAGCGGAGTAACATGATATATGACAGAATCCTGGATAAAACCTGTCAGCAATAGAGTTTGATCGATGATTGTAGAAGGGAGACTCGGATTTGCAATCCAGCCTGTTACATTGCCTGAAGTTTGTGTACAACTCCAGGTGAATGCAGCTCCAGTAACGCTGGAGGTCAATGTCAGTCCGGTGGTTTGTCCCTCACAGATCTCTTTGAAGGGTGGTGAATTGCTGACATCCGGAAAGGGATATACATTGATAAATGTGGAGTCCCATGGCCCGAATCCACAATTGGTGTTCCATCCCCTTACCCGGATATATCCACTCGTAGCGTTGGTAGTAAAATCGAGCGTTGCAATCAGGCTGTCGGGGTTTGCCGGATTGAAGGTAGCTCCGATTCCTGTATACTCCCACTCGTAGGTGGTGGAGTTCTCCTCGGCAGTGATGGTATAGGTAATCTGCTGGTCGCCCGGACAAACATCTATAGTGCCTGTTGGATCGCCCGTTGGAAATGGAATGCGATGCACCTCGAAGTTCGGCAGCGTGGAGTTTGAGAAAACGGCGTACCACCATGTGTTGGCAGTATTTCTGTTGGGGTAACTGCATTGATTGAGGGGCTGAGGCCCAACGGATTCCCAGGTATGACATCCGGTATTTCCCGGACAACCGGTATAATTCGCTGTTGGGTCAGGGGGAACGTAGGCTCCGCAGTTAGACAGTGGATCAACCACTAAATCGAGATCATCCCAGTATAAATTCGGAACCGGTCCTGTAGGTCGGATAAGGCTTACGATGTATCCGTTGAGATTCTGCTCTACATCATACACGGGGAAATTAGTGAGACCCAGGATGTAGGTGATGATTACATCGAATACCGTAGAGTTTGGAACCGGCTGTGCGGGAGTAAGCCCGTTCATCCCATTCCAAAAAACAGTATTGGTCCCAATGGTGGCATTGTGTGTGATCAGCACGTCTTCCGGCTGTTTTCCTGGTAGTGGGTTGATATTCAGAAGGATGTCGACTGTTGCCGCAACCGTTACATCAAATGTGATCGCCGCAGTCCCATCGCATTGCCATGTGATGAGCATGTTGGAGATTTGTCCGAGGATGCCGGTCGGGTAAACTGATGTGTCGGGATCGCTGACAAAGATTTTATATTGTGGAATGACATGCTGGCCATTCACCGATTTCCGGGTGTAAGCGCCGGGTGTAATGGGATCGGGACATCCAAACTGATTACAAGCTACGGTAAATACGATCCCCTGCATCCCGTTCAGGTCGAGGTTGGTCACAATCCCATCATCGGAATAGACAAATAGGGAACCGTTGAACTCACCGGGCGCAGTTCCGGTGCTGAATTGCCAGGCTTTGGACCAGATGCGGCCGTCAATCGGTTCATCCAGCGAATCGGTCACCGTGATGTCAAAATACATGAGGGTACAGTTTGCCTGGAATTCAATGGAATAATCTCCGGCCATCGTAGGGATGTAGAGAAGTGCATCGTACCCCGTAGGGCCGGCGATCTGACTGGGACCTGCTACAGCTTGTACATGTGTTGCAATATAGCCTGTATCTCCGGCCGGAGGCATATTCATGCCAAATACGATGTTTCCATTTGGATCCCGGATCTGGAATGTGCGGTTTTGAACCTGTGTTTTCCGGAAGCCGTAATAGATTTTCTCTCCAACCTCTTTGACATGGATGTTCAACCGGTTATCTTCAGGGCAATTCAGCCATGCGAAACCATATTGCTGAACGGCCGGAGCGGTAATATGAGCCTGTTCAGAACCGCCGTCAACCGGCATGAGCTGTTTGGTTCCTTCCGCAAAACCTGTTAATGAACAGGTTAAAAGAAGGGGAAGGAATAGAATCTTCAGATGCCTGATATGTAAAGACATTATATTTTTAATGACAAATATAAAAATCTTTTAAAAAGAGATCACATGATGCTGGATTCAGGATATTTCATATGACCCCCAAACCCCCTAAAGGGGGCTTACTCTGCTTCGCAGTAATTTCCTCCCACAGGGAGGAGTAAGTCCCCTTCAGGGGATTTAGGGGTCAGTCCTTCAAGCAGCGCACCGCAAACCCATTGCTCCTGAGTGCCGGGTATAACGATACACTGGGGGTGTAATCAACGTCAACGGCCACTTCGTTCATACCGTGAGCCCAGGCTTTGGAGGGAGAGTGTGCATCGGAAGACCAGAAGAGAATTGACCGGAGTACGGGGTTGGTAACCGGGTACTTCCATATCGTAGTGTGAAAACGGATGCCTGTGACCAACGCATTGAAGCCTGAGTAGCCCGGGTATTTCAGTGCGTTACCGGCGAATCCGTTGTTGATGTACTGGTTGAACAGGGTAGTCCATTCCGTTTCCGTCGGAATGTGCCATCCGGGAGGGCAAAGCCCCTGTAGGGCTGGAGTATCTTCATAGTTCATCAACTCATCCCACTGGTATAGCGCAGAGCCCTGGGCACAGAGCGCAGGGTTATCATCGTAACAGTATTTCTCGGCGATGAAATTATTTCGCGGCATCTGTGAAGACGGGATGATGATGCCGTAGTTCAGGTTGGCCGACATCCAGCATTGGGTCCCGATCAGAACGGTAGGGTATGTCGCACTGTCCCTGACATCCAGTAAGGTATCTCCGCAGGTAAAGGATGCTGGCGAGAATACAGCAATCTTCACCGTGTCGGTGTTGTTGCACGAATACATGTTCGAATAGTGGTAAATGATGGTAGCAGTATCTATGCCAAGAGGAAGAAGGGCTGGGTAGAACCACCCAGCAGTGACTGCATCTCCTGAATAGGTTCCTCCGAGGGGGATTCCACCTTTCAGCATAAAAGGCTGAGCATCGCGGGTGGTGATGGTTTGGAAGAGCTGGAGGGTGACATTCGGACAGGGATGCACCAGGATAGGGAATGGTGGGGAGACAATGCCGAAGCCACAATCGTTTACTCCTTTCACAGTGAGGATTCCCGACGTTGCCAGTGTGGACATGTCGAGTGTGATGGAATCGCCATATTCGGTGAGTTTCACACCCGTTCCGGTATAGTTCCAAACATAGTTGTTGGCGAACTGGATCGCCGGTACGGAGTAGATAATGCCCATCTGATTCTGACAAACGGTATCGGGACCTGAGATGGTTCCGGCATCAGCAGGCAAAGGGTTCACGTGCACCTGGAAAGCCCGGATGGTTCCCTCTCCGCACGTGTCGTTGAATCCTCTTGCGGTGAATTGTCCCGAAAGTGCAGAGACACTGAAATCAACGGTGATCTGGTTGGTTCCTGCTCCGTTTGTAATGAGAACTCCGGAAGGCGTTGTCCAGATATAGGATGAAGCGTGCTGAATCGGGTCGATCGAATAAATCAATCCCGTCTCCCCCTGGCAAACCGTGTCGGTTCCGGTGATGGGACCTGCAGGATAGGGAATCGGATTGAGAGTCAGGATAACATAGGCGCTGTCTCCGATTCCGCAGTTGCTCCATCCATTGACCACCAGGTTACCCGACTGGGCGAGGGTGTCGAAGTCGACCGTGATCGACCGTGAAAATGCACCGCCGGTAATGGTTGCACCGGGAGGAATTGTCCACAGGTAGCCTGAGGCACCGGGAATGGAATCAACAGAAAAGAGAATACCGCTCTCCCCCTGGCAGATTGAATCGGGACCTGAGATGGGTCCGGCAGGAACCGGGAATAGCTTGACTACAACCGGTTGGTATACACTGTCACCATTCCCGCAATCGTTTTGGCCAAAAACAAGGATTTCGCCTGAAATGGCTGCTGGCCCAATATCCACGTATACCGTGTCGTTTCCCGATCCGGAGATGATAGTGAAGCCTAAAGGAAAGCTCCAGATGTAACTGGAAGCATTATCAATGGTATGGGTTGTAAACATGACACCAATTTCGGTCTGGCAAACGGTATCGGGTCCGTTGATGGAGGCGGCTGGGCCTGGCAAAGGTTTCACAATGATATAAATTGACGTGTCGATACCATTTCCGCAATGGTTCACCCCGTAAACATCCATCCACCCTGAAGAGGCCGATACATTATAATTCACCAGGATATCAGCTGTATCGCTTGTTCCTGTGGCGCCTGTGGGAAGGGTCCAGACATATTCCGTGGCAAAATGGACTGAATCCACATAGTAATAAACGCCCTGCTGCCCCTGGCAAACGGTATCCAGGCCCTGAATTTCGTTTGGTTGCTGTGGCAAGGAGTCGATATAAAGCATCACGGTGTCCCATGCAATACAATCGTTGTTGTTGGTAACCCTTACCCACCATTCACCTCCCAAACCGGTGGTCAAGGTTGGGCCTGGGTAGCCGTTGCTCCACATGTAATTTACGAAACTTCCGGGATCGAAGGTTATGGTAGTCCCCTGACATATGGTAGTATCGGGACCAAGATCTACTGTTGCATTTGGATAGTAGTCAATGTTGATGGTATCCATCAGGGTGCAGAAGTTTCCATTCACCACACAGGAGTATGACCCGCTGTCGCTGATCGTGAAATAGCGGCTGCTCCCTACCAGGTTCCAGGTTCCGGTCACCAGTTTGTACCAGGCGTAACTGGTCATGTTGGCTCCGGCATCAAGTTCCACGCTGTCGCCCGGACAAATACTGGCATCGGCTCCAAGATAAAGGGTGCTGAAATCGGAAAAGTACCCATATTCGGAGCTGGCTCCCACGTTGTTGATGATTCCCAGGTGAAATTTCCCGATCGTATTCTCGAGAAGATTGGCTCCAACCGGCACCTGTGCTGTAGTCATATTGTTTTGCCGGTAATAGTACCACTCATTGCCGGTTCCCGGAACCGGATTGAAACTTGCAGCCGTGATGATTGTGTTGCCGCCGTTCAGGAGGAAGCCCCCCTGGTTTCCGTCGCGGGTAAGGATCAGCATGGCAAAGGCACTGTTGCTGGAACGTGCAAAACCAATTTTTATGGATCCGGTACAGGAATCCTGTGGCAGGATGGAGGCTCCAGCCTCTCCGGGATGTCCCGAAAGGTGATAAACATAGACAGGATTTGTGGCAGTTACAGAAACGGTATTGGATGCCGATGGAATCCCGTAATTGTATTGCATACCGGCATTCAGCGTTGCGGCAGGCGTCGGGCTTCCGTCAATGAAGATGTCGGTGTTGTTCTGCGTTGCAAGGATGTAGACTCTTTCATCGTTGTTGTTGGGCGGATTGTTATCGGCAAAGCCTTTGATCACGATGTATTCATAACCCAGTAGATTGACGGGAACCAGCTGGTCTCCGATGATGTCCCACCCTCCGGTGATGATGGAGTCATCGCTGATGGTGATGGCGATGGGTTTATCTGATACCACATGAGATCCCATCAGTGATGCAGATGCTGTTGTGATCAGTGTTCGGGCCGAATAGGTCTCTCCCTTATTCAGGGTAATCTCAAATGGAATACCGGCCGGATGGCCGACGATAGCGAGTGTGGGAGTGATGGTGATGAGCGTGTTGTCTTCGGTGGCAACGATATCAAACGCTTCACTGCCGTCATTGGTCTGGTTTGCATAGTTATTCTGCCCGGGGATATAAAATTCCGTTCCCAATGCATTTTTTCCCTTCATCGGCCAGATAGCCGGATTGGAAGTATTTGCATCGTCGTAATAAGCGGTGATCAATTTATCAGAAGTGAGCAAAAGACCTTTGTTCAGGACCTGATCTGCCGGTTTATTTTCAATGCTGTCTTTCCATGTTGCATTTCCGCCTATTATGTCCAGTCTTATGGAAATCGTTGAATTTGGAGGAATTAGCTGGATGATGGGTGCAAATTTCAAATTGGCTGGCATCCGGAGGAGGATATTCGCCGGATCGTCCATGGTGGAGATCCTCATGTAAATTGGTGCATCTCCGTGATTTGCAGAAATTTCAGGACCCACAAACCAGAACTCCTTGTCGATCTGGGCGAAGCAGGAGGAGGAAATAAGCAAGAGGAGGATGAAAGCGTATAGATGCTTCACAGGCAGCAGGGTTTCTTTGATCCTGTAAAATTACAAAAAAAGTTACACCAAAAACCTGAAACCCGGATGTCGTGGAGTCATGAGGTGATAATGTGATGAGGCTTTTTGTGAGGAGCGGAGCGACGTGGCATTGATAGAGATCGTTTAATCTCCCCAGGTCAGGATTTTAAACCCGGTCCTGCGGTTGGCCTGGTGCAGTGCTTCTGAACAATCCTGGTTGGGCTCGCAATTACAAGCATTTACTGGCATGGATTCTCCGTAACCTTTTGCACTAATTCTTCCGGGATCGATCCCCTGTTCTATCATATAGGTTACAGCCGATTCGGCGCGTTTCTGTGACAGCTCGCGGTTGTACTCTTCGGTTCCCCGGCAATCGGTATGCGATCCCAGTTCTATTGTGACAGGATAGAGTTTCATGATCCGCACAAGGCTATCCAGGGCTGGTTTGGCATCTTCACGGATATCCCACTTGTCGAAATCGTAATAGATGTTTTCAAGAAGATAAGGCTTATCCAACTGCCAACTGCCCACTGCCAACTGCCCACTGTCCTGTGCCCTGGGCTCTGTGCCCTGCGCCCTGGGCTCTGTGCCCTGCGCCCTGGGCTCTGAGCCCAGCATTCTGGCAAATGAATAGATATCGTCTGCGCCGATTCCCCCTGGCCGGTTTGAGCTGAAAAATCCACGATCTCCGGTTGAATCAGTCCATATGGAGAAATCATCGAAAGAGGAGTTCAATGGGGATCCGGGATTCACCGGCGTCGTCCATACAGATTGTCCTGAAGTCATTTCGTTATCCTCAATGAATCGGGTAACGAATAAATCCAGTCCTCCGAAACCAGGATGATAATCAGAAGCAAACCAGAGCTCATTCCGGCTTCCGGCGAAGGGAAACATCTCATTCCCGGGAGTGTTTATTAACGGCCCGAGGTTTACTGGCGTTCCCCATCCCCATCCGGTTTCCGTCCAATTACACTGGTAGATGTCTGTGCCCCCGTATCCACCTGGCTGGTTGGAGACGAAAAAGAGGGTATTTCCATCGGGTGAAAGCGCGGGATGCCCTACTGAGTAATTGATGTTGTTCAGGAAAAAAGGGACCGGTTTGGTCCATCTGCTGTCCTTGATTTCGGCTGTAAAGATTTTCAGGAGGTGCGTACGGGTTCGTTCAGGATCGCGTTTCGCCTGATCCCCAAATGCCTGTGTCCGGTTAATAAACACCTCCGTGAAGCCCCTGTTGAAACTGACCGGACCGGAATGCCACTCATGGCCTGAGAGTTTGTCGTAATCTTCAGGGGTAAGAAATGAGTCGGGCGCTCCTACCGGGGTTTTTTCAGCAAGGAAAAGTTTCAGGTAGCTGTTTCCTGTCCATCCATAGAGTTTGTCGCGGCCCTGTTCAGGCAGCCGGTCGCTGGTAAAGAGCAGTCCGGTTGGAATGATAACGACACCAAATTCAGATTGGGGAGAGTTCAATAGGGCCATATTCTGCACATCGAATCCGGGTTTCTGTTGTTTCCAGCGGATGGCGCTGTCGCAAGCGGCTGCAAAATGATTCGACGGAAATCTGCCCGGCGCGACTGCTTCACATTGAAGGAAAAGTCGTTGCGCCTCTTCGTAATCACCCGAAACCCTGTATGCCTGCCCCAGGTAATAATAGTTCTCCGGAAGGGTCTCGCCCAAACTTATTGCCCTTCGGTAGCAGGTCTTCGCCTGCGGCCAGTCGTTGAGCATCCGATAGCAATCAGCAAGCAATGAAACAATCTTTGTCTCTTCTTCCGGGTTCCCCTTCTCCAACGTTGTCTGAAGAAGCAAAACGGCTTCCGTGAAGTTGTAAACAGCCATCTCTTTCTCAGCCTGCCTGATTTGGGAAAAAGCCTGTGCGAAAGATAGAAGTAGGATGAAGCTTATGATGTGGGATTTTGTCATTGGTCATTGGTCATTGGTCAACAAGAACCCCTAAATCCCCTGAAGGGGACTTACTCCCCCTTTAGGGGGTTGGGGTGTATTTTAAAAATATCGTGGTGTAAGCATGCGTGTTCGTTTAAAGAGGTCGGTTTCATAGCTGATGCGGATCTCGTGCGATCCGCTGTTGTGCGATCTTAGGGCATTGAACCAGATGTCGTAGGAGTATCCGACCGAAAATCCTTTCCCCACATCTACCCCAACCATCAGATCGATGGCGCTGTTCGTTCGGTATCCAACACCCAGGGTAAGGATATCGAGAAGCAGAAAACGGGCGTTGATATCTGCCTGCACCGGGGCGTTGGCAACATATTTCACCAGCACCGAGGGCAGAAACACGAATTTGCTGGCCAGGGAAATGGTGCCTCCGGCAATACCGTAAAAGTTGGCACGCAGCCGGGTGAAGGTCGCTTCGCCGGTTGGTGCAGTTGAGGAGACAATCATCTGGTTCTGAAGAAGGTGCTTCACCGATATTCCAGCATAGTAGCGTGCATGGGAGTAATAGATTCCGAAATCGACATCCGGGACGACACGATTGCTCGCATCGTTCACCAGCAGCTGATCTACGGGATCCAACGGATGCAGCACATTCCAGTCGATGTTGTAATACTTGATGCCGGCCGAAACTCCAAATGCCAGTTTGCTGGCAGGGAAGAGAATCCGGTAAGCAAAAGAGGCCATCACGTTATAATCAACTGTGGGGCCGAGCTCGTCGCGATACATATAAACCCCCAGCCCGATATGCGGGTTCCGCAACGGGGTGTGAACCGTCAGGCAGGTTGTTCGGGGAGCCCCATCCACACCAACCCACTGGAAACGGGTGAGCAAGTCTGCGGCCAGAGCATCCCGGCTTCCGGAGTAGGCGGGATTGAACTCCAGCTTGGTATACATGTATTGAGTGAAGAGAGGGTCCTGCTGACCAACGACGAGGGACGAAGGAAGAAGGAGGAGGGACCAAAAAAGAAGGACGAGGGATGAGGGACGAAGGAAGAAGGAAGAAGGAAGAAGGACGAAGGAAGAAGGAAGAAGGAAGAAGGACGAAGGAAGAAGGAAGAAGGAAGAAGGACGAAGGACGAAAGTTGAGGGACGAAGGATGAAAATAGAG
>JACZJJ010000001.1 GCA_014860625.1 Bacteroidales bacterium
CCTTCAGGGAACTGCCCAGCTGGAATTCTGGGAGACCTACCAGTATCCCGATCTCTATTCTTACTTTGCGGATGCCAACAAACGTCTTGCTTCCATCATTGCATCACAAACCGGCACAGCTCAGGATACCGCCTCAGCCACGGAGATGCTGACTGAGAATGAACCCAGCAGCCAGCCGACGATCAGCGAAACCATCGGGACAACGGAAGGCGCTGATGCAATCACAACCGACACCACAACAGAAAACGTTCTTCTCCAGCAGATGGAGCAAGACAGCTCTGCCGCCACACAGGTCGGCAAAGATCAGCAGTCGTTTGACCAGTATGCAAAAACAAATCCCCTGTTTGCTTACCTGAACCCTGCTGTATACCAGAACGAAAGCGGCCAGTATGTTCCCGGACAGACTGCCATGGTAGGCCGGGCCTTCATCAAAGACACTGCCCGCATCAACAATATGCTTCGCCAGGCTTTCGCACTCAATATTTTCCCGCGCGACATGAAGCTGGCATGGTCGGTGAAACCAAGAGGTGATTCGCCGGATGTACTGGAACTGGTTGCATTGAAAATAACTTCACGCGACGGCTCTCCAGCCCTGGGCGGAGAGGTTGTCACCAACGCCCGTCAGGATTATGACCAAAACGGACGCGTTGAAGTAACCATGAACATGAATGCCGAAGGCGCCCGGATCTGGAAACGTCTTACGGGTGATAACATCGGCAAGCAGATCGCTATCGTCCTCGACGGTTACGTCCGCTCCTACCCGAATGTAAACGGTGAAATTCCCAACGGGATGTCCTCCATCTCGGGTGGTGAGATGAGTGTTGAAGAGGCCCAGGACCTTGCGAACATCCTGAAAGCAGGTAAACTTCCTGCGCCTGCGCGAATCGTTCAGGAAGAGGTAGTAGGACCGTCATTGGGTCGTGAATCGATCCAGTCGGGGCTTCTCTCCTTCATCATCGCGTTTGTCATTGTATTGATCTACATGTCGGTCTACTACGGACGCGCCGGTAATGTGGCTGACATCGCCCTTTTCGCAAACGTATTCTTCCTGTTTGGTGTCATGGCTTCTATCGGAGCCGTTCTGACACTTCCGGGTATTGCCGGTATCGTGCTCACCCTCGCCATGGCGGTTGACTCCAACGTAATTATCTACGAGCGAATGCGAGAGGAGATTCGAGCTGGGAAAGGGATGCGACTGGTGGTCAAAGATGGCTTCCAGCATGCCTATTCGGCTATCATCGACAGTCACGTTACTACCATCCTCACCGGTATTGTCCTCTATGTCTTCGGATCAGGACCTGTTCAGGGATTTGCTACCACGCTTGTGATTGGTCTTCTGCTTTCACTCTTTACAGCAGTGTTCCTTACCAGGCTTCTTTTCGAAACCATGCTCGATCACAACATGAACATCACGGTAGGAAACAAATACACCCTCAACCTCTTCTCCAACCTGAACTTCGATTTCATCAAACCGAGGAAAAAACTCTACCTGGCATCCGGTATCGTCATTGTCATCGGACTGGCATTCATCGGCATCCGCGGACTGGACCCAGGCCTCGACTTTACCGGAGGACGCAGTTATATCATACGGTTCGACCAGAATGTATCAACATCTGTCCTCCGTGAATCCCTTCGTCAGGAGTTTGGCGAATCACCGGAAGTAAAAACATTCGGCCCGCTGAACCAGGTGAAGATCACCACGAAATACATGATTGATGACCGCACCATCTCAGCCGACTCTGTAGTGGCTGTGACACTCTTTGAAGGCGTCAAGGGATTTTATACCAATGAGATCACCTACGAAGAGTTCAAATCCAACGACCCGGGCAAGATCATCGGGGAGTTAAGTTCCCAGCGAATCGACCCGGCCATCTCCTATGCCTTGATCTGGCAGGCTGTGTTTGCCGTTGGATTCTCCCTCATCATCATCTTCATCTATGTCGGTATCAGGTTCCGGAACTGGCAGTACGGATTTGGCGGTGTCATGGCACTTTTCCACGACACCCTGATCATCATAGGCGTGTTTGCCATCTTCCATGGCATCCTCCCATTCGGTATGGAGGTTGACCAGTCATTTATCGCTGCTATCCTCACGGTGATCGGTTATTCCATCATGGATACGGTTATCATCTTCGACCGGATCAGGGAGTACAATACCCTCTATCCGAAACGCGACCTGGCTGTAAACATCAATGGCGCTATCAACAGCACCATGGGACGAACGGTCAACACATCCGGTACCACGATTCTGACCCTCGTCGTAATCTTCATCTTCGGAGGAGAAGTTCTCCGCGGCTTCACCTTCGCAATGCTTATCGGGGTTATGGTCGGAACCTACTCCTCCATCTACGTAGCAACACCAATCGCCTACGACGTTATCTCCTGGGGAAAACGCCGCAAAGCGAAGAAAGAGGCTGCTACCAGTAAAAAGAAGAAGTAGGCAGTTGGCAGGAAGAAAGTTTGCAGTTTGCAGTTTGCAGTTGGCAGGAAGAAAGTTTGCAGTTTGCAGTTGGCAGTTGGCAGTTGGCAGGAAGAAAGTTTGCAGTTTGCAGTTGGCAGTTGGCAGTATATTTCGGGATGCTGAATCATATAACCAAGGAGTTTGCCGATTTCATCAACTTCATTATTTAGTTTCTCCGCCGTTTCTTGGGAAATATATGAACAGGCAAGAGAAATATCTATCCAAACAATAGTTTCGCTGTTCTCCATATCGGCATCGGAAGTTTTACTGAGAAAATGAGCCGGATATAATCGTTTACGATAGCCTTCAGCAATGTTGGAACAGACACCTCGTGTTGATCTTCGGAACTGGCTCGCTAGGGAATACATCTCCTCCCGGGGAAACGATTTCGTGATCTGGTAGACTTCCATTGCCAATTTAAAGGCCTTCTGGTAAACGATTAATTCATTGAAATTTCTCATAGTTTTCCTTCTTAATCGGGAAACTACCACAAAGGTTATATGTCAATCTCCAATTTTCCCTTTTTTTTTCACAAACTGCCTCTTAATCTCCCCACTCCTGCAAACTGCAAACTGCAAACTGCAAACTTTCTTCCTGCAAACTGCAAACTGCAAACTGCAAACTGCAAACCGCAAACTTTCTTCCTGCCAACTGCCAACTGCCCACTGCAAACTATTTTTCATTGTACTTTTTCATATCTTTGTACGTTAATCTTGCCTGAACCATTGCTTCTGTTATGAGATATCTTTTTACCCTCCTCACGCTCTCTTTTTTGCTGGTTGGTTTTGGAGAAGCTGCAGCCCAGAACAAACATACCAAAGCTGCCGACGATGCCTTCAGCGACCAGCAGTATGCCCTTGCCGTTGAAAAGTATCAGAAAGCCTATTCCAAGGTAAAGAACAACCGCGACGAGAAAGACAGAATATCGTTCCAGATGGCGGAGTGCTACCGACTGATGAACAACACCAAACGGGCCGAAATTTCGTACAAACGCCTTATTGGGGACCGCTACAGGGATAAGAATCCAAAGATTCTGCTCTATTATGCGGATGCCCTGCGGTCCAATGGCAAATATGAGGAGGCGATCGAACAGTATACCGCCTACAAGGAGCTGGTGCCGGATGATACCATCGCCGGTGCCGCTATCGAATCGGCACGAACCTCCCTGGAGTGGATCGAAAATCCTTCGAAGTATGGGGTTGAACTGCTAAAAAAGATCTCCTCCCGTGATGACGATTTCTCACCGGCCTATGCCGACAAAAATTACAACTCCATTGTTTTCGCCTCTAACCGTGATGCCGCCACCGGTAAATTACAGGACAACTGGACAGGCATGAAGTTCACAGATCTCTTTTTCGCCCGGAAAGACCGGAAAGGAGACTGGAACAATCCGGTACTTCTCGACCAGGATGAGGTGATAAATACGGAAGCGAACGAGGGATCGGGGCAGTTTAACACCCGTTTTACGGTGCTCTATTTCACCCGGTGCTGGAATGAGCCCCGCAAGAAGAATGGCTGTGCTATCTATAAAGCAAGCCGGATTGGCGGAACTTCATGGGGTGAAGCAACCATGGTAGACCTTGGGATTGACAGTACCGTTGCCAACGGACACCCAACCATCTCTTCCGACGAAAGCCTCATCATCTTTTCTTCCGACAGGGCTGGTGGCCTTGGCGGGAAAGACTTGTGGAAGATCATGAAAAAAGCAAAAGGAGGAGGGTATACACGCCCCATCAACCTGGGCCCCGGAGTCAACACGCCAGGCGATGAAATGTTCCCGTTCCTGAGAAGCGATTCCGTCCTCTATTTCTCCTCCAACGGGCATCCCGGAATGGGAGGTCTTGATATTTTCGTAAGCAGACTGGCAGATAACAAATGGGAAACACCCGAAAACGTGAAGTATCCGCTCAACTCGCATGCCGACGACTTTGGCATTGTATTTAATCTGGATGAACCCGATGAAGGCTTTTTCACATCCAACCGGCCAGGAGGAAAAGGGAAAGACGACATCTACTCCTTCATCATTCCACCCGTTTATTTCACCCTGGAAGGCTATATCACAGACGACCTGACACTCCAGCCTGTTGACGGCGCTCATGTTAGTATTGTAGGAACCAACGGGAAGACAGCTACTTACAACACCGATCCACGCGGACGGTATATCTTCAACAAAAACCAGATCCTTCCCAATACCACCTATGAGATCCTGGTTACCAAAAAAGATTACTTCAACGAAAAGGCAACCGAGACTACCGTTGGACTGGAATCAAGCCGCGATCTGACACGGGATATTGTTTTGAAACCTATTCCAAAGAAGCCGGTTGTACTCCCGGATATCCTTTACGACCTTGCCAAATGGGACCTGAAGCCACAGTTCCAGGACTCCCTCCAGGGGCTCATTGCTACCCTCGATGCCAATGAAACGATTGTGATCGAACTGGCTGCTCATACCGACTCCCGCGACTCCGACGAACGGAACGATATCCTTTCACAGCGCAGGGCCCAGTCGGTGGTCGATTACCTGATCAGCCGCGGGATTGATCCCGACAGGCTGGTAGCAAAAGGGTACGGGGAGCGTTCGCCCAGAACGATCAACAGAGTCATGATCCGGGAGGGTTATACGTTTGAACCTGGCACCGTCCTCACCGACTCTGTCATCAACCTGCTTCCCAGTACTGCAGTTAAAGAGGCAGCCCACCAATTGAACAGGAGGACCGAATTCTCCATCCTCAGGAACGACTATATCCCAAAAACACGGATCTCCAAAAAACAGGGACCCTCCGTGGAGATCATCTCGAAACCTGAAGAAAACAGTGTGGTGTATACCCTCACCAAAGATGAAAACCTGGAAGCCATTTGCTATGTGAACGGCATCACCTCCACCTTCCAGTACGATCCGCGGGAGACCGAATTTTATATCTCCACCGCTGAAGCCGTCAGACTGCTTACCAGCGGAGCCATTGACCGGAACGATTTTATCGGAGATGCCACCCAACTGATCGGTGAAGGGACCATTGCCAACAAGGCTGTGATCAACATCAAGGAGATGCGCATTGGAAAAAATGTGGCCAGAGACCTGAAAGCAACAGTCAACCAGAAGCTGAAAAACCAAATCTATTTTGGTCCGAATACCTTGAAGCAATTCGGCGTTTACAGCGTGGATGCTGCGGAGACTAAGATCCTTTTTGAGTGACACCCTCAAACAAATACAATGAGCGGGGTGTCTCCTCTGGGAAAGAGGAGGTTCATGCAGCCATAAAAAACCTCGATAAAGGACTCTTTCCAAGCGCATTCTGTAAAATCCTTCCCGACATATCCGGCGGTGATCCTGACTGGTGCAACATCATGCACGCCGACGGAGCAGGTACCAAATCCTCCCTTGCTTACCTCTATTGGAAAGAGACAGGCGACCTTTCTGTATGGAAAGGCATTGCCCAGGATGCCGTTGTCATGAACCTCGATGATCTGGCCTGCGTGGGAGCTCTCGACAACATCCTTCTATCCAGCACAATAGGACGAAATAAAAGGCGAATCCCCGGAGAAGTGCTGGCTGCCATCATCCATGGAACAGAAGAGTTTCTGCGTAACATGAGGGACCTCGGCGTTGGGATCCATTCAACCGGCGGGGAAACTGCCGATGTAGGTGACCTGGTACGGACTGTCATCGTCGACTCCACGGTATTTTGTCGCATGCCCCGGTCGCAGGTCATTGACAATGCCCGAATCCGGGCTGGCGATGTTGTGGTGGGGTTAGCCTCTTTCGGACAAACTTCCTATGGAGAGAGATACAATGGCGGGATGGGAAGCAACGGGCTCACAGCTGCACGACACGATATTTTTGAAAAGCGTTATGCCCGTCAATACCCGGAAAGTTTTGACGACCAGATTCCGGAAAATCTGTTCTATTCGGGTTCGAAAAAGCTAACCGATCCCTCCGGGATAGAAGGAATCGATGTGGGAAAACTGGTTCTCTCCCCTACCCGTACCTATGCTCCTGTGATCAAGCGGATACTTGATGAACTGCGCAGTGAAATCCACGGAATCGTGCACTGTTCGGGAGGGGGCCAGACGAAGATCCTCCACTTTATTGATAACCTGCACGTTATTAAAGATCAACTCTTCCCTTTGCCACCTCTCTTTCAATTGATCCAACAACAGTCGCAAACCTCCTGGGATGAGATGTACCGCGTATTCAACATGGGGCACCGAATGGAGTTGTATGTTCCGGAACATATCGCCGGTCAGATCATCTCAATTGCCGGTGAATCTAGCCTGGAAGGGCAGATTGTCGGCCGGTGCGAAGAGTCTGATTCTAAGAAGCTGACGATCAGCAGCGAAGCAGGAACCTTTACCTATTAACATAATCCACCAAGTCCTATGAAAAAAACATTGACAGTCACAGTAATCATCCTACTGGCCGTACTATTCGGGGTTTTCAGCTTCCTCTACTGGGGCGTCTATGATGAAGGCGTTCGGGCCGGTACCGTTCTTCGCATCAGCAAGCAAGGCGTTATCTGGAAAACGTATGAAGGACAGCTTGATCTGTCATCCTTCGGAGCCTTGAAGAAAGTTAGTCCGATTGCCGGGACGTTCGACTTTTCGGTAGAACCATCCAACGACTCCATCGTCAAGCTTCTGGAGAAGGTATCGCTGTCGGGTGAGAGAGTCAACCTGCGTTACATCAAAAGGTACATGACTTTTCCCTGGAGAGGTAAAACCAAATACTTCATTGAAGGAGTTGAACAGAGTCCTAATCCAACACCGCAACCTCCGCAGACGACACCGTTTACAAATTAACCATATACTTTTCCATGAGAATCTCATTGAAACGTTTACCAGGGATCGGGATCGGGATCATTCTGCTGGGCATGACGGCCTGCCAGAACACACTTCCGCCTACAGTTATCGCCATCTCAAAAGCGTCAGACAACTACATCAACTGGCTGAGACGAACCGACTCAACGGTCCAATACGTCAACCTGTACCCTCTCTCCCTCGATTCGGCTATGCAGGTTCTTAACCGGTGCGACGGGTTGCTGCTGACAGGCGGAGAAGATGTATTCCCTGGAATTTACGGAAAAGAGAGTGATACGTCACGGTGTGGCGACATCGATTTCTATCGGGACACCCTCGAGATCAACCTGGTTTACACTGCATTGGAAAGGGAGATGCCGATTTTAGGTGTATGCCGGGGCGAACAGCTTCTCAATGTCGTTTTTGCCGGCGAACTCTTCATTGACATTCCACAGGACTTTGACACCACTGTGCTGCATCGCTGCGACGATTACCTGACCTGTTTTCACATGGTATATGTGGAACCGAACTCCCTTCTTCACAACATCTGTCAATGCGATTCTGCGCTCGTAACTTCCAACCATCACCAGGCGGTAAGGGTGATTGCTCCCGACCTGAAAGCCAACAGCTACAGTTCGGACGGACTGGTTGAAGGAGTGGAACTTGCCGTAAAGGAAGGAAAGCAATTCATCCTCGGTGTCCAATGGCATCCCGAGAGGATGGAAAAAGAGAATCCCCTGTCGGGCCCTTTGGCAGAAGCCTTCCTCATGCAGTGTAAAATCTTCTCGCTGAAATGACTAAAAAGAGGAAAAGAGGCAACTTGATACATCTTCTGATCTTCCTGTTATTCTTTGGAGGCCTGGCAGTTTGGCTGGTTTTCCTTTTCAGCCGTCCGCCCAACCAGGCACTCTTCACGAAGCCCCTTTACGTGCTTCCGGGAGGAGAAAAAGTGGTTGTCTTAACGTTCGACGACGGCCCACTCCCTTACCGAACACCCCTCTTGCTGGAGATGTTGAAAAAGCATGGCATCAAAGCCACCTTTTTCATGATGGGTGAGCGGATGAGCCAATATCCCGACATTGCAAGACAGGTAGTGGCGGAAGGGCATCTGATCGGCAACCACTCATGGGATCACTCCCGGCTGACTTTCCGGAGTCCTGCTTTCGTCAGAAAACAGATCACAATGACCGATTCCCTGATTCGGGCAGCAGGACAACAGGAGGTCAGGTTTTTCCGCCCTCCCTATCTCAAAAAATTTATTGTCCTTCCGCTGGTTCTTAACGCCATGAAGAAAGTCATGGTAACCGGGAACATCAACCCGCCAGCTGAATACAACGTTCCCTGCGATCCGCATCTGGTAGCTGACCAGGTGATGGAGCAGGTTGTTCCCGGATCTATCATTTACCTCCACGACGGCTACATCCTGGGTGACCCGGGAAACGGATCAGCAGAGTTCATTGAGGCTGTGGAGCAGATCATCGTCAGACTCAGGGATTCAGGATATTCATTCGTTACATTATAGGCTATTTTTTTGTAATTTTGCACCCGGTTTAAGGTGAGAAAGCAGGGCGCAGGGCGCAGGGCGCAGAACGGATTGTGACTTAATGACCCTAATGACCCTAATGACATAAGAGAGAGAATATATGCTGGACAAATTAAAAGCAATCGAGAATCGATACATCGAGCTTACGGAGCAGATGAATGATCCGAAGATCACAGGCGACATGAAGCGGTATATCAAAATCAACCGCGACTTCAAGGAGCTGACTCCCATCATTGAGGCCTATCATGTATACCGGGATGTGTGTGCCAACATCGATCATGCGAAAGTGTTGCTGACTACTGAAAAAGATGATGAGATGCGGGAGATGGCAAAAGAGGAGCTGGAGCTGTTGACGGCAAAACGCATTGAGATGGAGGAAGATATACGACTCATGCTGATCCCGTCGGATCCTCAGGACGTTAAGAACGCGATTATGGAGATCAGGGCTGGTACGGGTGGCGATGAGGCCAGTATCTTCGCAGGGGATCTCTACAGGATGTATACCCGGTATTGTGAAACCCGAAAGTGGAAAGCAGAAATGGTTGATTTCACTGAAGGAACAGCAGGCGGTTTCAAGGAGATTATTTTCAACGTTAGCGGGGAAGGAGCCTATGGCCAGCTGAAATATGAATCGGGTGTTCACCGGGTGCAACGTGTCCCTGATACTGAAACGCAGGGGCGTGTGCACACGTCGGCTGCCTCAGTTGCAGTCCTGCCCGAAGCCGATGAATTCGAAGTAGAGATCAAACCGGCTGATATCCGGAAAGATACCTTTTGCTCCTCGGGACCAGGTGGTCAGTCGGTTAACACTACCTACTCGGCTATCCGTCTGACTCATATTCCCTCAGGGATTGTCGCTTCCTGCCAGGACGAGAAATCGCAGATGAAGAATTTCGACAAAGCGATGAAGGTACTTCGCAGTCGCTTGTTTGAGCTGGAACACAACAAATACCTTGAAGAGATCTCGAAGAAACGCAATACAATGATCTCCACAGGCGATCGGTCGGCCAAAATCCGCACATACAACTGGGCTCAGAGCCGTGTGACTGACCATAGGATCAACATGAGTCTCTATAACCTGAGTGCCATTCTGGATGGCGACATCCAGTCCCTGATCGACGCCCTGCAGCTTGCAGAGAATGCGGAGAGGTTGAAGGCGGCGGTGAGTTAATTGCACATGGATTGCCATGGATTGCCATGGATTGCCATGGGTTGCCATCTGCTGAAAATGTTCAGTTAATTTGTAATTGAATTTCCGAATAGCTTTTTTTTTTAGTTTATTTTTGTATTTAAAATAGTCCCTCCATACCTTCTGGTCTACTGTCCAATTCGCACGAAGTGGAGTAAGTCCCCTTCAGGGGATTTAGGGGCACCCGCGAAGCGGTGTAAGTCCCCTTCAGGGGATTTAGGGGCACCCGCGAAGCGGTGTAAGTCCCCTTCAGGGGATTTAGGGGCAAAACAGTAAATCGAAATGAATAGGACCGAATTAATCTCCCTGATCCGCCGCAAGCAATCGTTTCTTTGTATCGGGCTCGACACCGACCTCACGAAGGTCCCTCCGCATCTTCTGGAAGAAGAGGATCCGATATTCGAGTTTAACAAAGCCATCATCGATGCAACCATCGATCTGACAGCGGCATACAAGCCGAATTTAGCCTTTTACGAATGTCATGGTGTGAAAGGATGGAACAGCCTGACAAAGACCATCCAGTACATCAACGAGACCTATCCCGGGGAGGCCTTCACCATTGCTGATGCCAAACGGGGCGACATTGGGAATACCTCCAGGCAATACGCCAAGGCGATGTTTGATCCGAAGTCGTCAGGCCTTGATTTTGACGCAGTTACCGTTGCTCCTTACATGGGAGAGGATTCGGTAAAGCCATTTCTGGAGTTTGACAGAAAGTGGGTAATCCTGCTGGCCCTGACCTCCAACAAAGGTTCCGACGACTTCCAGATGATTTGTTCGAAAGAGACCAATTTCCGGCTGTATGAAGAGGTTCTGATCAAGTCTCTCAGCTGGGGAACGGAATCCAACATGATGTATGTTGTGGGTGCGACAAAAGCCGAGAAGCTGGAGGAGATCCGCCAACTGATTCCCGACCATTTCCTGCTGGTTCCTGGAGTAGGTGCCCAGGGAGGCAGTTTGGAAGAGGTTGCCCGCTACGGGCTGAACAAAGATTGCGGGTTGCTGGTTAACTCTTCCAGAGGGATCATTTATGCCTCCAGCGGAGAAGATTTCGCCGAAAAAGCCCGGGAAGAGGCGATGAAACTGCAGGAAGAAATGGCGGCGGTACTGTAATTTCCAGTTGGCAGTTGGCAGTTGGCAGTAATTTTCACCACTGAACCACGGCTAATCCAGTAAGGTAATCCAACCCCACTTGTCTTCCTCTTCCCCCTCCTGGATTGCACGCAGTTTTTTATAAAGTTTCGTTGAAATCGCTCCTACATTCCCCCCCTTGCAGTAGTGGTAACCGTGTGTGGTATCGCGGTCGATGATGGAGCAGATCGGAGAGATGACGGCAGCAGTGCCACAGGCACCTACCTCGTCAAATTCGGCCAGTTCTTCCACAGGAACCTGTCGGACTTCAACCTCCATACCCATTTCTTTTGCCAGAACCTGCAGCGATTTGTTTGTGATTGATGGAAGGATTGATGTGGATGCAGGGGTTACATAGGTGTTTCCTTTGATCCCAAAGAAATTGGCAGGGCCAGCTTCATCGATGTATTTTTGTTCTGCTGAATCCAGAAAAATCACGGAGGCATACCCATCCTGGTGAGCACGGTGTGCCGGGACAAGGCTGGCAGCATAGTTTCCGCCAACTTTGATATGACCGGTTCCTTTGGGTGCCGCACGATGATAGTCGCGAACGATTTCCATCTTAACCGGACTGAAGCCTTCCTTGAAATAGGGTCCTACCGGACCGACGAAGACCATGAAGAGGTATTCGGTTGCCGGCTTAACGCCCACCTGAGGCCCTGTTCCGATAAGGAGCGGACGGATATAGAGGGAGGCTCCCTCTCCGTATGGGGGGACATATTTCTGATTTTTACTCACCACCGTTAACACAGCCTCCTTAAATAACTCCCACGGAATTTCAGCCATCATGATGCCACGTGCCGAATTGTTCATCCGTTTCCAATTCTCATCCATGCGGAAGATACGGATCTTACCGTCTTTTCCGCGGAAAGCTTTCAACCCTTCAAAGGCTTCCTGTCCATAATGAAGGCAGGTGGCAGCCATGTGCATCGTGATGTTTTCGGAGGTGGAGATCTCTATGGGCTCCCATTGCCCATTCCGAAAGTAGGATCGTACATTGTAGTCGGTCTTGAAATACCCAAAAGGAAGATTTTTCCAGTCAATCTGATTCATAGCAGAACGTATTAAAATTTTAGTATTTGATAGTGATGTAAAATTAGAAAAAAAATGGACATCTACGAACTTCATACCGGCATATACTTATTGCAGGTTGGTTTTCCTGCATCTTATTTATAAATTTGTACAAACATTTTGATTTTGAACAGTATGAAAAGATCAGTTACTTCCACCCTGACGATCGGCCTTGTCAGCGTTCTGCTTGTATTCTTCAGCGGATGCAAAAAGGAGATCACAACAGTAGATCCCGGCACCAATCCCACGATCGAAAATCCCCTGGAACTCACGGTGAGTAACGATTTCGACTGGAAAACCACCCGCGATATCACGCTCGAGGTGACCGGCCTGGCAGTTCCGGTAAACATCAGGAATACCATTATGGTTAAATCGAGTGATGAAGTGAAGACCTACCTGAAAAATCAGCTCTTCATGAACCAGGATTATACGCTCAATTTCACAATCCCTGCTTATGAGACAGCAGTGGTAATCACTTTTGGATCACTCAATAAGGTTGTCGACGTCACGCCTGACGTGATCTATTTCAATTACCTCCGGGAGTAACATAGTAAAAAACGACTGTCATGAAATATTTCAACATTGCAATAGCATCCCTGGTTCTGGCACTGGCAACTCCTTCTGTTTTCGGTCAATACGAAGTCGATTTCGATGATGGGAGTACAAGTTATTACGAAGCTCTTTGTTGGTACATTGATCATGCCAGTGTAAGCACCTCTCAGCCGATTGAAGGCAATCGCAGTATTCGGACGGATAAGCTGAACTCGAATATCGGGACCATTATCTCTCCGTGGGTACTGCTTTCGGGGTCGGGGAACCTCACGTTCAAACACCGCATATATAGTTTCAACGGATCACGAAACCTCAAGGTTTATTTGCTCAGCGAAGCCAACCCCAGCGGTGAGTTGATCCTGAATTACGATTATTCCAATGGAACCACACAGACCGAAAGTATCGCCATTACGCAGAGTGGTTTGTACCAGGTCAAATGGGTTCTCAGCGGATCGGGCGGAAATTCCCGCGGACAGCTTGACTTAGTTTCAATTCCGGGAACTTACGCTTCTGACCCATCCAGTGATTGCGATCCGATCAATATCAATCCTGATACCGATGGGGATGGAGTGCCCGATAGCGAAGACGATTATCCTGCCGACCAATACAGGGCATACAACAACTACTATCCGGCATCGGGCCAGGCAACACTGGCTTTTGAGGACCTCTGGCCTTCGGATGGCGACTATGACCTGAATGATGTTGTTGTGGGTTACAGTTTCAAGATTGTTACCGACGCCGACGACGATGTGGTTGACCTTTTCGGGACTTTTGTTCTGAAGGCATCCGGCGCAGGCCTTCACAACGGATTTGGGTTCGAACTTCCTACAGTGGCGCCTGCCTCTGTCATCAGTACGACGGGATACGATGTCCTCCCGTCAGCAGGTTATAGCTTCGGATCCAACGGGTTGGAATCCGGACAAACCAACGCGACGGTAATTGTTTTTGACGACTTCTTCCGGATCACTCCTCCGGCTCCATCCACGTTTGGGGTAAACACATGGCCCACACAACAGGCCGTTCCCTACGATACGCTCACTGTCACGATGGTCTTTATGAATAACGGCACACCAGGGGCAGGCGGCGCTGTGAGCCTTACAGCCCTGAATATCGCCGAATTCAACCCGTTTATCGTAGCTGGTATGATTCGGGGGATGGAGGTACACCTTCCTGATTATCCGCCTACAGACCTCGCAGATCCTCAATACTTTGGGACAATAGATGACGATTCCAACCCGGCAACAGGCAAGTACTACAAAACTGCTGCCAACCTGCCCTGGGCCCTCAACATTTATGAAGTGTTTGATTATCCGGTTGAGCAGGTTCCCATCACGAATGCCTACCTGAAATTTAGTGACTGGGTGCAGAGCAATGGCATTCTGTTTCCCAACTGGTATCAGAACATCGCCGGATACCGGAATGCGGCTAATATATATTAGCGATCAGGGATCAGCGATTAGCGCTTGCAAACTGCCAATTACATACAACCTATTACTTTACAGGCGCGAACTTCAACAAATTGTCCTTTTGCCAGTTAGCAAAAATGTCATGAGCAATGATTGTAGCAGACTGGTCAACATAGTTTGGATCTGTAATAGAGATATCCGCGGTCCAGACTGCATCCTTCGAATCTTTCGTAAACAGGCTTGCTTTCAGGTTTACCACTGAGGTTGTTGTCCAGTAGCCACCTGTAGTGACGACATTGCTCCCATAATATCCGGGACCGTAGTATCCGCCATAGTAACCAGGACCGCCATAATAGCCAGGGCCACCCCAGTATCCACCACCCCAATAACCTCCAAATCCGCCGTTCACATAGGTTGTAGGAGGAATGTAATTCTGTGATTTATCAGTGCCTGTATAATGGAATACAACAATTGCGTCAGCACCCGCCGAGTCGCATTTCTGTTTGATCTCATCGATGGTATATTTTATCGTTGGATTCAGAAAATCGAGCGAACCAATGGCTTTCAATCCACGGCTGTTGAAATATGTACTCATTGCCTGTTCAAATGGCTTGACATATTCGAGCTTGTCAAACAGCGGCATGATTACCACGTTTGAGATCTGTGAGTTCACGGCAGGGTTCTTCCAGCTTGTCATGGTGACAGGTGAACCGCAGGAAAACAGGACAACAGCAGCCACAACTGCAGAGAGTCCGAGAAAGACTTTTTTCACGTTCATAAGAGTTTGATTTTTTAATTGTTAAAACAAAGATAAGAATTTCCCCATCGAAATAAAAGTTTTATCTTTATGGGCGATTAATAAATACTGTTT
>JACZJJ010000031.1 GCA_014860625.1 Bacteroidales bacterium
TATGAGGGAAGTATTTTTTCAGCACACCGGCCAGCGGGCGGGTTAACAACACATCTCCGATGCTGTCGGTCCGGCTGAGGCTGATCCGTTTCAATCGAGGATGGCTTTGATACCCGGCAGCTCTTTCCCTTCAATATATTCCAGCATTGCGCCTCCACCTGTTGAGACATAGCTCACCTTGTTTGCCAGCCCGTATTTGTTGATGGCAGCTACCGAGTCACCGCCGCCAATCAGGGTAAATACACCATTTTCTGTGGCCCTGGCAACTTCCTCGGCAATAAATTTCGTTCCCTTTTCGTAATTGCGCATTTCAAACACACCCATCGGGCCGTTCCAGAGGATAGCAGCCGATTTGTCGATAGCATGTTTGAACTTCTGGCAGGCAGCCGGACCAATATCCAACCCCATCCAAGGGACCTGAATATCATAGGCACTGCAAATCCGGTTGTTGGCATCATTGGAAAAGGCATCGGCAACCACGGCATCAGGAGGCAGGTAGACATTAACTCCCAACATCTTGGCTCCCTCAACGATATTTTTTGCCAGATCCAGCAAGTCGTCTTCTACCAGAGAGGCTCCAACCTCCCCGCCCATCGCCTTGATAAAGGTGAACATCATCCCTCCGCCAATCACAAGGTTGTCCACTTTGTCCATGAGGTGATTGATGATCTCGATCTTGCCCGAAACCTTGGCTCCGCCCAGAATGGCGGTAAAAGGCCGGGGGGTATCCTTTAAAATCTTGTTGATATGGATGATCTCATTGCTCATCACATAGCCGAAAAATTTGACATCGGGGAAAAATTTTGCAATGACAGCGGTAGATGCATGGGCCCGGTGGGCGGTACCGAAGGCGTCGTTGACATACACATCTCCCAGATCGGCCAAATGGCGCGCAAAAGTTTCATCCCCCTTCTCTTCTTCTTTGTAAAAACGAAGATTCTCAAGCAGCAACACCTCTCCCGGTTGCAGTCCGGCTGCCAGCTCCACGGCGGATACACCAATGCAATCGTCTGCAAATTTTACCGGCCGGCCCAGTTTTTCAGAAAGGTACGGGAGGAGGTGCTTCAGGGAAAACTTCTCTTCAGGTCCGCTTTTCGGCCTGCCCAGGTGAGACATCAGGATCACGGAACCGCCATCGTTCAGGATTTTGTTGACAGTAGGAATCACAGCATCAATCCGGGTGGTATCGGTGATGTGGAAAGCGGCATCCAGGGGAACATTGAAATCAACACGGACCAATGCATGCTTGTTCAGAAAGTTGAAATCATCTACTGTTCGCATAACTCGTATCTTTTGTGAATGAAGCAAAATTAAAATTTTTAGATGGCATTTAGCATACTCTTGTTAATTTTACACGGAAAAGCAAGATCCGATGGAGAACCTGAACATCACATTCATCCAGAGTGCCCTCTTCTGGGAAGAGCGTCAGAAAAACCTTGACCACTTCAGAAAAGTGATTGACGGCATCCGTGAACAAACAGATCTGATCATGCTTCCGGAGATGTTCAATACCGGCTTCTCAATCAATCCTGATTTCTGCGCAGAAACCATGGAGGGAGCTTCCATGCAGTTTCTCCGTGAAACGGCATCCGCAAAAAATGCAGCTCTTACCGCCACAATCCTGATCAAAGACCAGGATAAGTATGTGAACCGGCTGGTATTTATCTACCCCGACGGAACGTTTCTTACATACGACAAACGGCATCTTTTTCGTTTGAGCGATGAAGCACGGATGTTCAACCAAGGCAATGAGCGGGTGGTAATTCCTCTTAAGGGATGGAAACTGATGCCAATGATCTGTTACGACCTTCGGTTCCCTGTGTGGAGCAAAAACCGGATGGTAGGGGATGAATACGAATACGATCTGCTCTTCTACCTGGCTAACTGGCCGATTGTACGCTCCCATGCCTGGAAGGCGTTACTGGTAGCAAGGGCAATCGAAAATCTCGCCTTTGTTGCGGGGGTTAACCGGATAGGAGAAGATGGAAACGGGATGCCGCATACGGGCGATTCAATGGTGGTTGATCCAAAAGGGAACATGTTGTTTCAGGCTTCGGCAAATGAAGCTGTCGTCAAAACCGTTACGCTGAATTATGAAGATATGAGGATTTTCCGGGAGTCTTTTGCTTTCGCACTTGACTGGGATACTTTTACGATACACTAACTGCAATCCAATGCCCGATATTTCGGTTGTCATTATTGCTTACAACGAAGAGCAAAACATTCAGCGCTGCATCGATTCTGTCAAGGAAATTGCATCCGAGATCGTCGTTGTTGACTCCCAATCGACCGACCGTACAGCTGAAATTTGCCGTAGACTGGGATGCCGTGTGATTTCACGCGAGTTTGACGGTTATGGCACCCAGAAACAGTTTGCCGTTGACCAGGCATTGCACAACTGGATTTTCTCCCTGGATGCCGATGAGGTGGTTTCTGCGGAATTACGGGAAGAGATCAGAACCCACTTCAGCCGGCCTGTCATTGACGAAGCGGGCTTTGAGATCTGCTTTTCGCTGGTTTACATGGGGAGAAAGCTTAAGCATGGTGGAGCAGGGAGCGATTATCACCTTCGGTTATTTAATCGTAACAATGGTGGGTTTACCTTGGTCAGGGTTCACGAGGGGGTTGAAGTTACCGGAGAAGTTGCAAGGTTGCGCGGTGAGGTGTTGCACTACTCCTACCGTGATCTGGCACACCACCTCGAAAAGATCAATTACTATACCAGCAGGGCCGCTGAGAGTTACGTTCAGAGAGGAAAACGGTTTCCGAAGATCTGGGTGATCCTGAAGTTCCCCATCAGCTTTCTGCAGTTTTATTGTTGCAAAGCCGGATTCCTGGATGGGTATCCCGGATTTATGTGGTCACTCCTGGGAGCCCTCTACGCCTCCCTGAAGATTGCTAAATCCATTGAATTGCGGGAGGAGAGAAGATGAGTATTTTTTCAAAAAACGGATTACCGATCCTGATGTATCATAAGGTAGCCGACAGCGACCCTGACGGGCTGACGGTAACTGCCGACATGCTTGAACTTCAGTTGTCGTTTCTCGCGGAAAAGGGGTATGAAACCGTCTCGTTCCTTGACCTGAAGACGTCGGCTGAAACCGGGAAAGAACTGCCGAAGAAACCGGTCATCATTACGTTTGATGATGCCTATGAGAATTTTCGAACCCATGCTTTGCCAATCCTGAAAAAGTTGAAATTCAAGGCAACCCTGTTTGTCCCGGTAGCCTTCATGGGCAAGACGAATCTCTGGGATTTGGGCAGTGAAAAGATCCTCTCAGCCGGGGAGCTGAAACGCATAGAAGATGATGGAACCATTGAAATCGGAATCCACTCATTTCTTCACCGCAGTTACGCCGATCTCGCGCCTGAAGATATGAAGGAGGACCTGGAAAATTGTTTCAACACGATGGCGTTTCATCATATCAGAACCAGCCGTGTGCTGGCCTATCCTTACGGAGGTTATCCGAAAAAAGATCCTGAGCTGAAGAGCCTGATGAAAGAACTCTTCACCAGAATGGATCTATGGTATGCCGTGAGGATTGGAAATCGGATCAATTCGTTGCCTTTGAAAGACAAGTATGAAATCAAGCGGATCGACATCAAAGGAACAGACTCATTCAGAGCCTTCAGGACGAAACTCGCCCACGGAAGAAAAAATCCATTTGCCTGATTATGACATTTGAAAGGGGATACCAGATTTTTGTCAGGACCGCCTACATCGTTGGGATAGCAATTATCATTGTATTTCTCCCCTTCTCCAAATACATCCTCAGCATTGGCATGTGGACAGTTACAGGGGCCTGGATTCTCGAACGGGTTAACCTGACAAAATTTCTGGGCTTTTTTAAGCGAGGATCCCTCTTCCGAAAAATTACCCTGGCATTCCCATATACATTAATGCTTTGGTTTGAAAGTATGGGGAGAGGATTTAAGGTCTTTTTCAGGAATAAACCTGCAATGATCCTTGCATCTGTCTACCTGTTGCATATTCTCGGACTCTTTTTCACCTCTGATTTTGGGTACGCGGTAAAAGATCTTCGAACCAAAGCACCCATGCTGATCCTGCCCATCTATTTTGCCACCTCCAAAGCGTTCGGCAGGAGGGATTTTTACCGGTTTATGATCCTGTTCGTGGCAAACCTGGTGGTGGTCACCCTGGCCAACTCCTGGAAGCTCTTCAATTTTGAATTCGTTGATATCCGCGACATCTCCGGGCATATTTCCCACATTATTTTAAGCCTGATGATCGCGATGGCTCTCTTTGTGACGGGTTATTTCCTGATCCGGAAAAAAAGGGTTTCCATCTGGATCAAATCGGCATCATTCATCCTGATTGTCTGGTTTTTAACATACCTTGTTATTTCCAGGTCATTCACCGGTCTGGGTGTTTTTGTCATCACCCTGCTGATCCTTTTGGTTGTTTACACATTTCAAAGCCGAAGTATCTGGCTGAAGGCGGGCTGCATCCTCTCTATTCTGATTATGGTTGGTGGTGGCATCTTCTATGTAAGATCAATTGTCCATGACTACTACAATGTCGAGCCAATCGATTTTAGCACCCTGGAGATGATTACACCACAGGGCAATCCATACATTCACAACCTTCAGAGCAAGCAAACTGAAAACGGACATTATCTTTGGATCTACATCCAGTGGGATGAGCTCAGGGAGGGGTGGAGCAAGAGATCCCAAATTCATATTGACAGCACTGACCTGAAAGGGCAGCAGGTGAAATTTACCCTTATCCGCTACCTTACCTCAAAAGGATGCAGGAAAGATGCGGGTGGGATTGATCAGTTAACCGATGAAGATGTTGATGCCATCGAACGGGGCATTGCTGATGTGGTTAACCTGAAGAGGCTAAGTTTGCGTGGAAGGATCTATGAACTGTTGATGGGGTATGAGTCTTACATCGAAACGGGCGACCCTACCGGTTCCTCTCTGATGCAACGGCTGGAATTCTGGAAAGCAAGCTGGGGGATTGCTTCGGAACACTGGAGTACAGGTGTTGGCACAGGTGATATGAACCACGCTTTCGTTGAGCAGTATGAAAAGATGAATACGAAACTGGACTCAGATCAGTGGTGGCGGTCCCATAACCAGTACCTCTCCATCCTGATTGGCTTCGGAATTTTTGGACTTGCCTGGTTTCTCGTATCACTGATCTACCCTGCTGTGGTGAAAAGAGGGTTTCAGGACTATTTTTTCCTTACCTTTTTCATCATTGCCATGTTCTCCATGCTAACAGAAGACACGCTGGAATCACAGGCAGGCGTGAGTTTCTTTTACTTCTTCTTTGTTTTTTTCCTCTTTGGGCGAAAGGATCAGGATCCGCTCTGAATAAAGATTAAGCAAAGCGTTTGAGCTTAATCTCTCAACAGCGGAAGAATTTTTTTATTGATTGGCACGACAATCACAGTAACACTTTTTTCATCCAGGGCTTTTTGAAAGCTTGCTTCTATCTCTTCAATTTTTTCTGCCCAGCATGCTTCTGCCCCATACCCTCTTGCCAACGAAACAATATCTAAGCCAGGCAAATCCAGACCTGGAACATTGGGCGTTTTTTCTAAAAGCGCAAAAGATTTGAGAATGCCATATTCTTCGTTCCTTAGTACAACAAAAACAACATGCAGATTATGCTGCACAGCGGTCCATATCGCCTGGGGTGAATATTGAAAAGAACCATCCCCCATGATAACAACGGTAGGTCGATCTCTGCCTGAACGTTGTTCTGCAAATGCCAGGCCTACAGAAGCTGGCATATCCCAACCAAGCCCGCCCGATGCAAACGTATAATAACTATCAGGATGGATGATGGTACCAAGCCTGGAGGATTCCAGTTCCGGGACGTTTGAAGGTGATTCCTGAACAAGGATATACTTTTCAGGCAATTTGTCGGATAAAACTTCAAAAAGTTGCTCGGATGTCAACGGATATTTTGTTTCCTGACCTTTCAGAACATTCGAATCTTTTTTTATTGAATGAACATGTTGATTCACTGCCCCACTGTTTCGGGCAGTAATCTGATCATACATTCCAATGAGCGCAAGGCGGCTATCACCAATCAAGCTGTCGCCAACTGCCGCTTTCGCCGCTTCATCCGGGTCGTCCGTAATTTGTAAAAGCTTGGCGCCTGATGGCAGATAGTCACCAGGAACCCAGGGATAATATCTAAAGACAGGAGCTCCCACCACAACCAGGAGGTCATGCCCTTCAAGTGTTTTACTCAGTGGCCCTATCGCCGCGGGTAACCCACCGGCATAGAGTGGATGGTTTTCAGGGAAAGAGACTCTCTCAGAAAACGGACTGGCCCACACTGGAGCGTTCAGTTTCTCTGCAAAGCGAATACCCTCCTTCCAGCCATTGCTGCGAGAGAGATCACCACCAACGATCAGCACAGGATTTTTGCTTTGATTGATCCTGCTTGCAAAAGCTGAAAGCCTATCAGGATCTGGTGCAATCCGAGTAGAAGTTGTACGCAAGAGATCAACTTCATCCATTTCCTTATCCCAGTCATCCAGCGGCAGGGAAAGAAAAACAGGACCGGCTGGTTGCTGAATGGCAGTCAGGTAGGCACGCATGAATGCACCGGGAACATCTTGAGGACGGGAGGGTTCGTAGCTCCATTTTATCCATGGTTTTGGAAAATTGGGGGCTTCAATGTCGGTAAGAAAAGGCTCCATTAGCAGCATCTCTCTTGTTTGCTGTCCGGCCGTAATAATTAGCGGCGTTTTATTCAGCTTTGCAGTGAGAATGCAGCCCATGGCATTTCCCATCCCAGCTCCTGTATGGACATTTACAATAACTGGTTTCTTCAGTCCCTGAGATAAACCATCGGCAATGCCAATCACGCTAGCTTCCTGAAGTGCCAGAATATAGGTAAAATCAGATGGAAAATTTTTCAGAAATGTTTCCTCGGTTGAACCGGGATTACCGACGAACGTTGTAAGCTCAAGCCGGCGAAGTAAATTAAAAGTGACATCACGTACTGTTGCCATTATGGATCAGTTAAAGATCGATAAAATTAGATATTTTCGTTAATAAAAACTAATTCCTATTTTGAAACCAAGAAAATTCAAGGGTACTTTATATTCTATATTTCGGATGATGGTGGTATCTGAAGTGGAGATTTTGTCTTCGTAAGCAGAATTGACCGACTGATACTTGTAAAATACCTCGTAATAGAAACGCAGCCGTTTGAATACTTTCATTTTGTACCCGATTCCGGCCTGAAACATCAGCCCGCCAGTGCCCTTCTGAAAAAATGTGGTTCCATAGCGGTTGCCGATCCCACTACCCAGGCTCAACTGGCCGTAAAAGGTTTTGTCGCGTGGCCTGAGATCGTAATGCAGTTGTCCGAAAACCGGAAAGAAGAGACCATCCCGCCAGCTTTCAACACCAACACCAATTCCTATACCAATCCGGCCGTGGTAGGCGATGCCGTTGATGGTTTGAAAGGCAACTGCAATCTCATTGTTTTTTGCAGTGTACTGAATGCCGTTCAGAACATTGGTTTTGAAATTGCCGACCCCGAATGAAACGCCTGCTTCTGTGCGGTTGAAGTAATTGAATGTCCTTGATTTCCGGGTATTCTCCTGAGGGATTGCAATGGTTGAAACCGCTAACAATAACAGGATAATTGTGATCTTTTTCATAGCAGAAAGGTTTGGATAAAGATACAATAAAATATTGATCATGAGTGATCAACATTGCATATCATTGCGCAACATGGAAGGGAAATAGACAAATTGGTGAGAAAGATCGATGAACTTGAATTTGATTTATTTAATTACCTTGCATGGCATTTTTGCAGAGATTGCATATGGAAAATTCTTTTCAAATTCCCGCCGACCGGTGGATGGTCATTGTGAATCCCAATGCAGGCGTAAAAAAGGGCGCCAAAGAGTGGCCGAAGATCCTTGACATCATTCGAGGTGAAGGGATTGATCATACCTTTGAACTCACAAAGCACAAGGGACACGCAATCCATCTCACCCGGAAAGCGATTGAAGAGGGATATCGCTCCATCGCTGTGGTTGGAGGTGACGGATCCCTCAATGAAGTGCTCAACGGTATATTCCTGCAGGAAACGTGTCCGGTCTCTGAGATCACCATGGGGATGATCCCGGTGGGGACAGGTAACGACTGGTGCAGGATGTTCAATGTGCCCTTCGATTTTGAAGGAGCGGTGAAACTTCTTAAAAAGAGAAAAACCTTTATTCAGGATATTGGAAAGGTAACCCACCATAAAAAGAATGAAACCCAGGAACGTTACTTCATGAATGTGGCCGGAATGGGATACGATGCCCTGGTGGCCAAGAAGACCAACCTGTTCAAGGAAAAAGGACATGGAGGACCGCTTACCTATTTCTGGTTTATCTTTGCCAGCCTGTTTCAATATACCTTCCTGGATGCCGTGATCGAAGTCGACGGGGTATCGGTGTTTAAAGGGGAGATCTTCTCCATGAATGTTGGCATCTGCAAGTACAATGGTGGCGGAATGAAACAACTTCCGTTCGCCATTGCTGATGACGGATTGCTGGATGTCACTATCATCAAAAAAGCCCCCAAATGGATGGTTATCCGATATACACCTAAGCTGTATGACGGAACCCTTGTCGATCTCCCAATCGTAGAAACGTTTCAGGGCAAATCCATCCGGATACGATCCACCAGTAAGATCTACCTCGAAACCGACGGGGAGTCGATGGGTCATACCCCGTTAACGTTTGAAATCATTCCTTCAGCACTGAGGGTTGTAACTGGTGAACTGGCAACCAGGTAATCTCCGTCTAACTTGTCCAACCTGTCCAACCTGTCCAGCCTGTCCAACCTGTCTAGCCTGCCACCTGCCAGTCCCCTCCCTCTTTGATCAGGTCGATCAGTGCTTCCACGGCTGAGGCTTCATCTACATTCTTCTCCACCAGCTCCTGCCCTTTGTAAAGATTTACTTTTCCTTTTCCTGCACCTACGTAACCGTAATGGGCGTCGGCCATCTCGCCGGGGCCATTCACGATGCAGCCCATCACGGCAATCTTCAGTCCGGTTAAGTGACCTGTTCGCTCTTTGATGTTCTGAACCGATTCCTGGATGTTGAATAGTGTGCGGGCACAAGTGGGGCAAGAGATGTATTCGGTACGGGTGATGCGGACACCGGTTGCCTGGAGAATTCCATAAGCTACCGGGATCTCATGCTCCGGATCTTCTGTAATGGATACCCGGATGGTATCGCCGATCCCGTCGGCCAGCAGACTGCCAATTCCCACAGCCGACTTCAAACGGCCGTCTTCTCCGGTTCCCGCTTCGGTAACACCCAGGTGCAGGGGGTAATCCATTCCCTCCTGTTTCATCCGTTCCACAAGCAAGCGGTTAGACTGTATCATTACGCGGGTGTTGGAAGCTTTGAGGGACAACACCAGGTTTCGGAAGCCCTGGTCTTCACAGATCCGGGCAAACTCCAGCGCCGACACCACCATCCCTTCCGGGGTATCCCCGAAGCGTTCCATGATCCGCTCAGAAAGTGACCCGTGGTTAACCCCAATGCGGATAGCCGTTCCATGATCCCGGCAAATCTTTAACAGAGGCGCCAGACGGAACGATAGTTCGTCTAAATACTGCTGATCAGAACTCCGAACTACGACCTCCGATTTACGAATTCCCTCGTCCTTCGTCCCTCGTCCCTCGTCCCTCGTCCCTCGTCCCTCGTCCTTCGTCCCTCGTCCCTCGTCCTTCGTCCCTCGTCCCTCGTCCTTCGTCCCTCGTCCTTCGTCCTTCGTCCTTCGTCCTTCGTCCCTCGTCCCTCGTACATAGTTCCCGGGATTGATCCTCACCTTCTCAACAATGGTTGCGGCGATTTCGGCGATCTTAGGGTTGAAATGGACATCGGCAATCAGAGGAGTTGTGAATCCGGCTGCCCGAATCGCCTTCTTGATCTCCTTCAGGTTTTCAACATCTTTTACCGTAGGAGTGGAAATACGAACATATTCACACCCGGCTTCAATCAGGCGGAGTGCTTGGGCAACCGTTCCTTTGGTATCCAGGGTATCTGTATTGGTCATCGACTGAACCCGGATGGGATTGGAACCACCCATTGGGATGTTTCCAATCCGGATAACACGTGTGGGGAAGCGCTGGAAGTGATTTTCGGGCATCAGGTTTTTCTCAATGCAGACAAAGATAGTACAAAAAATTGGTGAAGAACTTGTACTTTTGCCACGTTTTTCGTCCTATGGAAATAGTGAAATCATCAACGGCCCTCATTGACAGTTCGCTTGTGATCACCGAGTCTCTGGTTCAGGCCGGGGCCGATCTCTTCATCGGCTATCCGATCACTCCGGCAAACCTTCTCTACTCATACGGATCGCGGAGGTTTCCGCTATTTTTGTCGGCCCCCGACGAAATCACGACGCTGCAGTGGATGACTGGGTTTGCCGCTACCGGGAAACTGCCGGTTACCGCTACTTCATTTCCGGGCTATGCCCTGATGCTTGAATCGATCAACATGGCCTATATGATGGAGCTTCCCATGGTGATCATTCTGGTGCAGCGACTGGGCCCGGCTACCGGTACAGCCACCTGCGGTGCCCAAGGGGACATCGCTCTTCTCAATGGGATGATCTCCGGAGGGTTTGCCATCCCGGTAATGAGCATCAGTGATTCGCAGGATTGCTGGGAGGTCCCGGCGAAAGCATTACAGATGGCAACTACCCTTCGTACGCCTGTGATTCTGTTTACCTCGAAAGAGGAGGTGATGACAAGCTATAGCTACGACATCTCTCAGTTTACCGGAATATCTCCCGTTGTACGAAACGGCTATTCTGAGAACAAACCGTACAAATCCTACCAGGCTGACGAGAACCTGATCCCCGCGTTTCTTCCTGTCGGAAACCCACGCCACCAGGTAAGATTTACCGCCTCAACACACGACGAAGAGGGAAACCTGCAGGGGACCTCAAAGGCGGGGCTGGAAAATTCCATCCGGATCCATCGTAAGATCATGCAGAACATGGCGTCATACACATACTATGAACTGGATGAACAGAAAGAGGCTGATACGCTCATCGTCTCATTCGGGATCACATCCCGGTCAGCCCATGAGGCGGTGGCCAGGCTTCGGAAAGGGGGAAGAGCAATATCCCACCTGGTGGCCAAGACCCTGCTTCCGGTTCCCCCTGTTTACTACGAGATTGCTTCTGCATACAAACGGGTTATCTTCTGTGAAGAGAACTATACCGGTCAGTACAGGCAAATCATGTACGGATACAGCTCACCGGATAACATAACGGGAGTGAACGGATTTGGGAAGATGATTGATCCGTCGGAAATTATCAGGGAGGTGTTGAAAGATGAGTAACCGATTTTTAACCGGAGAGGAGCTTCCCTTCTGCAAAGGATGCGGGCATACGGGAATTGCCGAGCATACTGAAAAAGCGCTGCTCAGCCTGGGCTGGTCTCCACTGGATGTGGTACTGGTGTCAGACATTGGCTGCCACGGCATCGTCGATAGGTTTTTTACTACCCATACGGTACATGGACTTCACGGGAGGTCTATTGCGTTGGCCTCCGGAATCACAGCCGGACTTAACGATCCGTCGAAAAAGGTGGTGGTCTTTCTGGGGGACGGCGGAGCTACCATCGGAATGCAGCACCTTATCGATGCTGCCCACAACAACTTCAATATGACCCTGGTGATTCACAACAATTTTCTGTATGGGATGACCGGAGGCCAACCCAGTGAGCTTACACCGCTTGGATTTAAGACACCCACCCTTCCAATGGGTGCATCGACCGGAGGCTATGACATTTGTGAGCTGGCAACTGCGGCTGGTGCCAACTATGTTGTACGGGTCATGGGGATCGGAGATTTTTCCGAAGCGCTTTCTGTGGCTTTTTCGAAAAGCGGATTATCGGTGATTGAGGTATTAGAGGTTTGTCCCAGCTATGGCATGAAAGCCAATCCCGGGATGAAACTGAGGCAAGTGGCCGAAGAGGCTGGCATCGAGGTGAAAGTTTACGCGGACCGCGAACGGAAAGCCTTCAACCCCCTTTCCCTGAATTCCGGCGGCCCTCTGTTTGAGCCATCGGATTGCCTGCCTGTCATATTTTCTTCGGAAATTGACAAACCGGTTCAGATCATGCTTGCAGGATCAGCCGGTGAAGGCGTTCAGGCAGCTGCCGATTTCTTTGCCCAGGCGGCAGTGACAGCCGGACTTAACGTGACTAAAAAGGGGAGTTATCCGGTAACGGTGGGTGTTGGGTACTCGGCCTCGGAACTGATCGTTTCGCCCCAACCGATTTTCTACACGGGCTCTCCCTCTCCCGACACCCTGATCATCCTGTCGGGTGACGGACTTTCTTTTGCCCGTAATACAGCTTCACGGATGACCAAAGGGGAGATCCTTATCGACGACTCGCTACCTTGTCCGGAAATGGCGGTTCCGGTCATCCCGATCGGTTTCAGAACCCATGCAGGACCCAGAAATGCTGCATTCTACGCCTTGTTCAGGTACCTGGACCACTCACGGATTTTTCCGGCCGAAGCATTAAAGAAAGTGATTGGGGAAAGCAAATTAGGAGAGAAGATCAACCTGGAGAAACTATTTCAGCTACCTTAAATTTCGCTTCCCACTACCACCCTACCACCCTACCTCCCTACTTGTAAGCCTGTATCCCCGTAATCTCCGCCCCGGTAATCAACAGGTGAATGTCGTGCGTTCCTTCGTAGGTAATTACAGATTCGAGGTTCATCATGTGACGCATCATGGGGAAATCGTTGGTAATCCCCATCGCTCCCAGGATCTGGCGCGTCTCGCGGGCGATGTCGAGTGCCATGGCCACGTTGTTCCGTTTGGCCATCGATATCTGGGCGGCAGTTACCTTGCCCTCATTCCGAAGCGTTCCCATCCGCCAGGCGAGCAGCTGAGCTTTGGTAATCTCGGTCAGGGCTTCGGCCAGTTTTTTCTGCTGCAGCTGAAATCCTCCGATAGGCCGGTCGAATTGGATCCGCTCCTGGGAATACCTCAATGCGGCATCATAGCAGTCCATGGCCGCTCCAATAGCACCCCATGCGATTCCAAAACGGGCAGAGTTCAGGCAGCTCAGGGGGCCTCTCAGCCCTTTTACATTCGGGAGGATGTGATCCTTGGGGACCTTCACATTGTCGAAAACAAGTTCACCGGTTACGGATGCCCGGAGCGACCATTTCCCATGGGTTTCGGGAGCAGTGAAACCTTCCCACCCTTTCTCCACGATGAATCCCCTGATCACGCCCTCTTCATCTTTTGCCCAAACCACGGCTACATCGGCAATGCTCGAGTTGGTGATCCACATCTTGGCACCGTTCATCAGGTAGTGGTCGCCCATGTCTTTTACGTGGGTCTTCATACTGCCTGGATCGGAACCGTGATTGGGTTCAGTGAGCCCGAAACAGCCGATGAGTTCTCCGGAAGCGAGTTGGGGCAGGTACTTTTTCTTTTGATCTTCGGTTCCGTAAGAGTAAATCGGGTACATCACCAGGGAGGATTGAACAGAAGCCATGGAGCGAACACCCGAATCACCCCGTTCCAGTTCCTGCATAATGAGGCCGTAGGAGATGTAGTCGAGACCGGGTCCTCCGTACTCCTCAGGGATGAAAGGGCCGAAAGCGCCGATCTGGCCCATCTCTTTTACCAGGAACAAGGGAAACTGTGCCTTTTCAAAATTTTCCTCAATCGTTGGTTTGATAAACCGGTTCACCCAGTCGCGGACCGCATTGCGGACGATTTTATGTTCGTCGGTAAGCAGATCATCAACAAGGTAATGATCCGGAGCTGTATATTGAATTGTTTCTGCCATGGCATTGGAATTAGATTACAAAAATAGTGAAATCATCACGGGAAAGGGAAGTTACATCGAAAAAGCAACGAATGGAAGAAAATATTGTCTAATTTTATGTTCACTTATTTGTCAGAAACCAAACCAAAATACTACAACCATGAAACAATTTTTACATGTATTCGGAATTGGATTTGTCATCCTCTCTATTCCCGCTCTCATCATCGCCCAGCATTTTGTTCCCATTGAGCCCCTGGACAAGAATGCCATCCTGGAAGAGTTCACCGGTGTAAACTGTCCCAACTGTCCGGCAGGTCACCAGGTGATGGCCCAGATCCTGGCCAGCAATCCTGACCGGGCATTTTGTGTTGCCTACCACCCCTTCAATTCGAGTTATACCACGCCTTACCCTGGTGACCCGGATTTTCGGCGTCATTATGCGGATAGCCTCTATATGACTCCCTATTGCGGTACCAGCCGTTTCATGCCGAGTTCGTTTATTCAGCGACGCCTGTGGTCTCCCCCCGAAAGGTTGATGAGTCGCTCCGTATGGGCTGCACATGCCAATACCATTATGGCAGAGCCATCGCCCATGAATGTTGGCATGGCAACCAGTTTTGATCCCGGAACCTCCACGCTCACTGTGGTGGTTGACATCTATTATACCGAAGACTTCCCGGGCGAACACAACCTGATGGTGACACTGGCTGAAAATGACCTCGTTTCAAATCAATCGGGTGGTACATATCCCTATATCCACAAGCATACATTCCGTGAAGCCTTTGTCGGCCAGTGGGGTGATCCGATTGTCACCGACGCTACGGCCGGAACGTTTTACCGCAGAACCTTTACCTACAACTATTCAGGCACCGACTACATCATGGAAAACTGTGAACTGCTGGCTTTTGTTCTTGACAATTCTACCGAAGAGATCATCACGGGGATTGGTTGCCATACTGGCGATACCACTTACATTACACCGGATTTCACCCTGACTGCCGACACCCTTTTTTATGAAAATGCACAGCAATGCCTGGAGGGACAGATTGTTACCATTGCGAACAACACAGCCATAGATCTGGACCTTCTGTATGTTCAGCAAGAGTCTTCCCTCACAGCTCCTTTCCCCTGGTCGGTGGTTCCATGGCCGTTTACAGGATTCCCTCATACACTTGCTCCCGGCGAATCGGTAGATCTGAATATTGTTCTTCCTCTACCTACTGATGCCATGATTGAGTTTTTGTATGATGACCTGATCCTTGTCAGCGAAATAGATACACAGTATATAACCATCGCTGTGAATGAAGGACTCTATATGGGAATAGATCCTGCCGGAAACAAAAAGAGCACACTTTCAATGAATTATCCGAATCCGTTTACGGACAATACGTTGATCGAATACAACCTGGGACAATCCACAACGGTCGTATTAGAGGTATTCAACATCAGTGGTAAGAAGGTGAAAACGCTTGTAAGCACCCAGCTATCTGCCGGAAGCTATAAGGCTGTCTGGAATGGTACCAACGACAGCGGAGAGGAGCTGCCAGGAGGAATTTATCTTTACAGGATGAAAACAGCAGACGCAACTGTTACGAGGCGATGTGTGTTATTGAAGTAATTCTGTTTCGTTCTTTCAGGGATTATCTCAAGCCTTTAACCTTTGGCTTCCCGGCTACAAAATCCTTGAGGTAAAAGGGTTCAAAGTAGGCGAGGTCTTCAAACTGCTTTTCATTGAAACGGTTTTCAGCCAGAGGGATCATAAACCGGGCAGATGCCTGAAACCCTTGCAAAAAATGGGCATTCTGATTGTGCGAAAGCACCTCTTTACACTTGTCGGCGCCCGTTCCTGCGAACAGGATCGGATGTTTAGCCAAAAGGCTCCCGAAGGAATGCTCATCAATGATCTCAGCCTCCGTGGAGAGGATCTCATTCAGGTCTCCGTCAAACACGGCGCAATAGACCTCCATCCGGCGTGCATCAATCATCGGACAGAAGAGCAGTTGGCAGTTGGCAGTTGGCAGTTGGCATGCATTCCCCTCCCTTGCGAGCGAAGGCGAAGCAATTGGGAAGGGGTAGTTGATCATCCCAAGCGCCATCTCCTCCAGTGAAGGAACGGCGATCATGGGTTTATCGAGGGCATAGCAGAGGCCTTTTGCCGTTGCCACACCGATCCGGAGACCGGTGTAGGATCCGGGACCCATACTGACCGAAACAGCATCCAGGTCGGAGTACTGCAGTGAGGCTTCACGGAAAACCTCCTCAATAAAAACGGTCAGTACAGACGAATGGGCATTGGGTGCTGTTGACTCACGCAGTGCAAGAATCACTCCATCGCGGGCAAGGGCAACAGAACAGACAGGAGTAGCCGTTTCAAGGGCCAGGATCAGCGACATTATTTGCTTGCGCTAAAAAGATCTTTGCGGTCAACTTTCTTGACCTTGTCGCCGTCCTTCAAGGTTTTGGATACGACCGAGTATGGGGAGGTAATCACTTCAACGCTGTCGGCCAAACCCGATTCAATCTGGATGTAGGTGTTATCCTGGATACCTGTTTTAACATCGTGCTTTTGGGCGATCCCATCTTCAAACACAAAGACACACTCCTGGATCTCCTCAGTCTTTTTTGTCGTAACCATCTCAATTTCCCTGTCGCCCCGGCGCTCAGTCTCGACGTTTTGTGCGTTCAGTTTATCCAGGGTATCCTGCGACACACGTGTAGTTACAGCCTGAATGGGAACCGTTAGAACATTGTAGGCAGTTTCGGTCTGGATCTCAACCGTGCATGACATTCCCGGACGGAATGGGCTGAAGAAGGGTCGTTCGGGATCGAGCAGATCTTCATACGATTCCTTGAGCAGGTGAATCTTGACATTGAAATTGGTTACCTGGTCGACACTGACACCGGTAGTATTTGCGGATGTGGCGATTTCTGTCACTACACCTTTGAATTTCCGGTTGAGGTATGCATCAACTTCGATCAACGCTGTATCATTGAGGCTTACCCGGATTATATCATTTTCATTCACCTCCACCTGCGCCTCCATCTCATTCAGATTTGCTAATCGCATGATCTCCGTTCCGCTTGAAAACTGGGAAGCTCCAGTCACGCGCTCGCCCTTCAGCACATTCAGCTTGGAAACCGTTCCATTGTTGGGAGCAAAAATCGCTGTACGCGTCAGGTCCTCTTTAGAGCGCTTCAGGCCTGCTTCTGAGCTCTTCACCATGAATTCAGATGCCTTTACATCTTGTTTGGCCGAGGTAACCTGTGCCTGAGCCACTTCAAAATTGGCTTTGGCCTGATCGAAATCAGCTTTGGAGATCACGTTCTGTTCAAACAGTTTTTTCTGACGCTCAAAGTTGAGCCGGGCATTCTCGAATTGCGCCTCCATCTGTACCTGGCGGGCTTTGGAATTCGATTCGTTGGCTTTCTGAGTGTTCAATGAAGCCACACTCTGATCGTACTGAGAGATGTAAATTTCCGGATCGATCTTGGCTAGCAGGTCCCCTTTGTTTACCTGGTCGCCCTCTTTCACGTAGAGCTCAACTACTTCGCCGGAGATATAGGGCGAAATCTTTACATCTGTTTCAGGCTGGATTTTTCCGTTGGAAGAGACTGTTTGAACAATGGTTCTCTTGGCTGCCATTTCAAGGGAGACTTTGATACCCTCATTTTTACCGCCTTTCATAACAGCAAGAACAATGATGATGGTCAGAACAACGGCTGCTGCAACAATGATCAGAAGCTTCTTCTTTGATTTCTTGGGACTCATAGACTGGATGTTTAATTCTGACTGATACTGATGGGATTCCCCATGTAGAAGTCAAGTATCGTGGTTTTGAAAATAAAATCGAATTTCGCCTGCAACAACTCCGACTGGGCACTTGTTAACTCTTTTTTGCTGTTGTTGTAATCGTAAGATGTTACCATGCCAACGTCGAATTTTTGACCTGTGTATTTGAAGGACTCCTCCTGGGCCTTAACTTTCTGGGTTGCTGAGTTGTATTTTTGGAGGGCTGCAACGGCATCCGCATAAGATTGCTCAATGGTTTTCTGCAATGTCCTTTTTCTCTGCTCCAGGTCGAGTTCAGCAATGTTGCGCTGGATTTTAGCCTGAGTGATTCCCGATCGGACCTGCCAGCCATTGAAAATTGGGATATAGAGATTGAATCCAACAGAAAAATTGTCGTTGTCGTTCCACTGATCGGAGAAGGATTTTGTCTTGTAGGAATAGGTAGATTGATACCCAAGAACAGTATCTCGTGTAAGCTGGGTAATGCCTATCGGGTAATCTTTGATAACCGGCGGAATGGAAGCATCCACCGATCTGGCAGCTCCTGAGTAACCTGTTCCGTAAGAGCCTCCAAATGTAAGGCTTGGGGACTGGCCTCCGCGGGCGATCGACAATCCTTTATTGGCACTCTCCACCCGCAGTTCGGCACTTTTAATCTCCGGCCGTGTGGTCAGTGCATGGTTGTAAATGGTTTCTGCCGTAACCAGCTCTTTCGGAGGGGCAACCTCTTTTAGCATCGGTTTCTCGATATCGAAATCGGATGAGACAGTCAGATCAATTAATTGCTGAAGGGAAAGATAAGAGATGTTCAACCGGTTTCTTGCTTCGATGGTGGCGAGCTCTTCTGTTGATGCCTGAGCCTGAATATTCAGCAAGTCGCCCTGGGCAGCTGCTCCGGCATCTACCATCTTTCTGATCCGTTCAACCTGCTCCGTAGTTATCGCCAGCTGGCCTTCTGCAACATCGAGAATCTCTTTATTGAAAAGGATGTCCAGGTAATATCCTGCGACGGCAAGTGAAATATCGTTCTTGAGAACATCCAGGTCGTACCGGCTGGCCATCAGCTCAATCTGGTTGCGCTTCAGGGCATTGAACTTCTGCATGCCATTAAAGAGGGTAACGTTGCTGGAGATGTTGAAGTTGTTGGACCTGACAGTGTTAGTGGCAAAAGTGTTGGTATATTGGTCAATCGTTTGCCCGGTGTTCCAGATGTTGGAGGCACTCAAATTGAGGTTAGGCAGCATGCCCAATCCGCTCTGAAGTAACGTGACCCGGTTTGATTCTACCGATTGGATCTGCTTCTGGATATCGAGGTTGTTGTCGAGTGCATACTCAACACAGTCTTCAAGTGTCCAAACATTCTGAGAAAAAACAGAAAAGGATAGAAATAACGATAGGATAATGGGTGATAGGATTTTCCCCATCAGGAGTGTGTTTAATCGAAACATGACATCTTCGTTTAAGGTTTCAAATGTACGTAATTTTAATAAATCCGCAAGGACTGAAAAACTTAGACGTCTGGCACACTCAAATGTTACAAACTGAAAATCACTGAATTTATTTTGCTTTGGCCATATTTTCTTATCTTTGCAGCGCATTTAAAGAATTGAAAACATGAGAAAATTGTTTGTCTTAATGTCAGGACTCCTCCTGCTCGGCTCACTGGTAATACTACCTTCCTGCAGTTCGGAGGATGCCACTGTGGGGATCCTGGTGATCCAGGTAATGACCTCGGATGGAAATGTTCTGGTAGGAGAGCCGGTATACCTCGCCACGAGCTATCAGAATCTGCAATCAAAGAATTATGTGGCCAGCGGCTGGACCGATCAGTATGGTGAAGTACTTTTTATGGACCTTACTCCTCTTGAATACTGGTATGACACGGAACATTGGGAGGACTACGGAGCAGTTCAGACCTATGCCGGAATCGAGCAATTCGTCACTCTCTGGGTCAATACTCCTCAACCCTAATACTCCACCGATATTACATATGTTCATATATTCATGAAATTTGATTTTCATATTCCATGAATAGTTCGTAAACTTGCAGCCCGAAATCAGCATCTATTAACATCCATGATTCGAACACAATACGTCAGATTTCTCCCTTATCTTATTTTTCTTTTTCTCGCTTTCCAGGTTCCTTTCGGTTCACTCGCGAATGTTTCTGAAACATTCCATGCATCAAAGGAAAAACCTGCTGATACGACATTTCAGCACGACGAGAACATCATCGTTGAAAAGGAGTTCGATGCCGGCAAGATGATTATGGAGCATATAGTGGATAATCACGAATGGCATATTGCTACACTGGGTCATACGCATGTTACAATTCCTCTTCCAATCATTTTGTATTACGATGGCGAGATCTACACATTCTGGTCATCCAGGTTCCACAACCCCGAACATGCTTACAAGGGCTTCATCCTTGAACATGGCAAGATTCACACAGTGGTTGAATCGGATAAAACCGTCTATGATTTTTCAATTACAAAAACGGTATTCGCCCTTCTGATGAGTTGCTTTATACTGATGTGGATTTTCATCTCTGTGGCCAACCGCTACAAACGAAATCCAAAATCGGCCCCCAAGGGAATGCAATCCCTGCTGGAACCACTCATAATCTTCGTCCGCGACGATATTGCAAAAAGTTCAATCGGGGAGAAGAAATACGAACGGTTTATGCCTTTCCTGCTAACGATATTCTTTTTCATTCTGTTGAACAACCTGCTGGGCATTATCCCTATTTTTCCAGGAGGAGCAAATGTTACCGGCAACATTGCAGTCACGATGGTGTTAGCTGTATTTACCCTCATCATCACTACCGTAAGCGGCAACAGGCACTATTGGGTAGATATCATCAATACTCCAGGGGTCCCGTGGTGGCTGAAAATTCCTATTCCCCTGATGCCGGTCGTAGAAATTGTCGGGATCATTACCAAGCCTTTTGTCCTGATGGTTCGACTTTTTGCCAACATGGCAGCAGGCCACATCATTGTGCTTGGCTTCGTAAGCCTGATCTTCATATTCGGTTCGATCAGCGTTTCAATAGGATATGGAGTATCCATTTTTTCAGTGGCATTTATCGTATTTATGGACATTCTTGAAATCCTTGTTGCCTTCATCCAGGCGTATGTATTTACCCTGTTATCGGCCCTCTACTTTGGCCTGGCAACGATTGAACCGGAACACCATTAGAGAATTACGAATGAAGAATTACGAATTACGAATGAAATGAAAATATTGTACAGACGAGGCATGCCTCGTCTGTACGCAATTTGAACCTTAATTAAACATTATACTATGGATTTATTAACAATTTTCTTACAGCTGGTCGGAGATTTTCAGGCCATCGCCCGTCTGGGAGCAGGCATTGGTGCGGGTATTGCAGTCGTTGGAGCAGGTATCGGTATTGGTAATATCGGTAAAAGCGCTCTCGAGTCGATCGCCCGTCAGCCGGAAGCTGTTGGTGACATTCGTTCAAACATGATCATCGCAGCCGCTCTTGTGGAAGGGGTAGCGTTTTTCGCTATTGTGGTTTGTCTGTTGATTCTTTTTATCTAACAGGCAGCCAGTTCTTAATGGTTCAACGGTTGGTTGAGCCATTAAGAACTTTTGTTGAATCAAATTACATCACAATATGGAACTGATAACCCCCGGATTGGGCTTGATTGTATGGATGGCGCTGCCATTCCTGATCCTGCTTCTGATTCTCAAAAAGTTTGCCTGGAAGCCGATTCTGAATTCCCTGAAAGACCGTGAAACATCCATCCATGATGCGTTGCACGCTGCCGACAGGGCAAAGGAAGAGATGAGACAGCTTCAGTTCAGCAACGAAGAGTTGCTTCACCAGGCAAAAGATGAACGGGATGCGATTTTAAGCGACGCCCGCAAGATACGGGATACGATTGTTGAAGAGTCGAAGGATAAAGCCAAGGAAGAGGCTTCTCGTATCATTGCCAGTGCCAAGGAGAGTATAGAAAACGAGAAGATGGCTGCGATGACAGACCTCAAAAACCAACTGGCAGATCTTTCGCTGGAGATCGCAACCAAGATCCTGGAACATGAACTGGCTGATGCAAAGCAGCAGGAAGCTTATGTGAAACAGCAAATGGACAAGATCCATTTCAACTAAACGAGAAGATAAATGAGGATATCCCTGGTATCGGAACGGTATGCGAAGGCACTTTTTGAGCTTGCTGTTGAAAAGAAGCAGGAGGATGCCATCTACTCGGATGCTCTCGAACTGGTTTCCGTTTGCCAGGAGAATAAGCTCTTTGTGCTCGTTCTGAAAAGCCCGGTGATCAGTGAAGAGAAGAAGGAAAAGATCCTCAGGGATCTGTTTGAGAAGCGGTTTAATGAAATGACCATGAAGTTTCTCCTGATCCTTGTCCGCAAGAACAGGGAGCTTTATATTCCTCAGATTGCGCAGAAGCTGATCACCATGTACAAAGAGTACAAGGAGATTCTGCCGGTCACCCTTACGACCGCTATTCCTATGACGGAAGCGATCCGGAACCGGGTTACCACCATCATGAAAGATTATACGAAATGGCAGATTGAACTGATTCAGAAAATAGATCCCGCCATTATCGGTGGATTTATCCTGAACTGGGAAGATTTGCAATACGACGCCAGCATTTATTATCAGATTGAGCGGATGCGCAGAGGCACCGCCAAAATTAACTTGTACAAAAAAGGGTTCTAATATGGCAGAAATAAAACCAGCCGAAGTATCTGCAATTTTGCGACATGAATTGGCCGGCTATCACAACGTGGCTGAACTCGAAGAGATCGGCACCGTGTTGCAGGTGGGTGACGGGATTGCCCGGATTTACGGTCTGACCAATGCCGAATCGGGCGAGTTGGTTGAGTTTGAGAAAAATGGCATCAGGGCCATCGTACTCAACCTGGAGGAGGACAATGTAGGAGTTGTGCTTCTCGGAGAGGCATATGATATCAAGGAGGGCGACACTGTAAAGAGAACCCGCAGGATTGCCTCTGTTGAAGTAGGAGAAGGACTCCTTGGCCGGGTCATCAATACCCTTGGTGAGCCCATCGACGGAAAAGGAAAAATTGAAGGTGAGCGGTACGAAATGCCACTTGAACGGAAAGCTCCCGGAGTGATCTACCGGCAACCGGTAAACCAGCCGCTGCAAACCGGTATCAAAGCGATCGATGCCATGATCCCTATCGGAAGGGGACAGCGTGAACTCATCATTGGCGACAGGCAGACCGGAAAAACCGCCATTGCCATTGATGCCATCATCAACCAGCGGGAAAATTTTAAAAACGGGAATCCGGTCTACTGCATCTATGTAGCGATTGGACAGAAAGGCTCTACAGTAGCCAACATATTGAAGACCCTGGAAGAAAAAGGGGCAATGGAATATACGGTGATCGTGACCGCTACCGCTTCGGATCCTGCCGCCATGCAGTTTTACGCCCCATTTACCGGGGCAGCCATTGGTGAGTTTTTCAGAGACACAGGACGTCCGGCACTGGTAATCTACGATGACTTGTCGAAACAGGCTGTTGCTTACCGCGAGGTCTCTCTTCTGCTTCGCCGGCCACCGGGACGGGAAGCCTATCCTGGGGATGTATTTTACCTTCACTCTCGCCTTCTGGAGCGCGCAGCAAGGATCATCTCCTCGGATGCCATTGCTCAGAAAATGAACGACCTTCCCGATTCGATCAAACACATGGTGAAAGGGGGTGGTTCACTCACTGCCTTGCCAATCATTGAAACCCAGGCGGGTGACGTTTCGGCGTATATACCTACCAATGTTATTTCGATTACCGACGGACAGATCTTCCTGGAAACCGGACTCTTCAACGCCGGAATCCGTCCAGCTATCAACGTTGGGATATCCGTTTCCCGGGTTGGAGGAAATGCGCAGATCAAATCCATGAAGAAAGTGGCCGGAACGTTGAAACTTTCTCAGGCAGAATACCGTGAACTGGAGGCCTTCTCCAAATTCGGTTCCGATCTGGATGCAGCTACCAAAGCGGTGCTTGACCGGGGAGCCAGAAACGTTCAGATCCTGAAACAGGCGCAGTACTCCCCGATGGCTGTTGAAAATCAGATCGCTATCATCTACTGCGGAACAAGGGGTTTGTTGAAAAATGTCCCGGTGAGAAGTGTCATGGATTTTGAAGTGGAATACCTGCTTTACATGGAAACTCATCACAAGGCTGTACTTGAACATCTCCGCGAAGGAAAATTGCTCGAAGAAGACGAGAAAGCCATGGAGAAAGCTGCGGCTGATATTTCAAGGAAATACGCCAAGTAGAGGGATGAAGGACGTGAGACGTAAGACGTAAGAAGTAAGAGGTAAGAAGTAGGGACGAGGCACGCCTCGTCCGAATAAAAAGAGAATTCGTAATTCGAGAAGATGTCTGGATTAAAAGAGGTACGAATCAGGATTGCATCGGTTAAATCAACCGAACAGATCACCAGTGCCATGAAGATGGTAGCGGCGTCAAAGCTCAGAAGGGCACAAAATGCCATCCTGAAACTGCGCCCCTATGCAGCCAAGTTGAGGGAGATCATGCAAAACCTGAGTGCCAGCGCAGAGGATTCATCCGAGAACGAGTATACAAAGGTGCGTAAAACCGAGCGGATTCTCCTTGTGGTTGTTACCTCCAACAGGGGACTCTGTGGCGCTTTCAACACCAACATCATCAAACTGGCGGTCGACAGGATTACCAACACCTATATGGCTCAAAATGCCAATCATGCCGTGGAACTGGTCACCATCGGTAAAAAGGCTACCGATTTTTTCAGGAAACGGAAATACCAGGTGATTGACTCCTGGGACGATCTGTTTGATTCGCTCACCTATGAAACAGTTGCGCCCAAAGCCTCGATGTTGATGAAGCTCTTTGCCGATAAGAAATACGACAGAATAGAGTTGATATACAATCAGTTTAAAAATGCCGCCGTTCAACGGCAGATGATAGAGCAGTACCTGCCTCTGGTTCCTGAGAAGCCCGAAAAGCAAACCAACCTTCACAGGGTGGAAGCTGATTATATCTTTGAACCCGACAAAGAGACCATCCTGCAGGAACTTATTCCAAAAACACTCCGGATCCAGCTTTTCAAGGCGCTCCTCGACTCCTTTGCCGCAGAAATGGGAGCCAGGATGACCGCCATGCACCAGGCGACAGAAAACGCCCGCCAGCTATTGAAAGATCTACGGATCTCATACAACAAAGCCCGCCAAAACCAGATTACACGCGAGATCATTGAGATCGTATCCGGTGCCGAGGCACTGAAAGGCTAAAGCGATCCGGGATCCGGGATCCGAGATCTTTTCCTCTTTTGTCACTTGTCACTTATCACTTATCACTTATCGCTTATCTCGTATCGCGTATCTCTTTTTTCCCGATCTTTGTATAACATTAAAAGAAATGCATCATGGTTAACAAAAACGTTGAAAAAGCACTGAACGAACAAATTAAAAAAGAAGAGCATTCTTCCAGGATTTATCTTGCCATGGCTTCATGGTGTGAGCGAAACGGATATCCGGGAGCTTCAGATTTTCTCTATGCCCAAACAGAAGAGGAGCGGCTGCATATGCTCAAGCTTGTTCATTACCTGAACGACAGAGGCGGGGATACCATTGTGGGCAAACTTGATGCCCCGACTGCCAAGTACAAATCATTGCTTGATGTATTTAAGCAGGTGCTGCAGCACGAGGAGTATATCTCTGCTTCTATCAATGAGCTCTATGCTGTATGCGTAAAAGAAAAGGATTTTACTACGGCAAATTACCTGCAGTGGTATATCAGCGAACAGATCGAGGAGGAGAGTACGGCTCGCAGTATTCTGGATCAGATCAACCTGGCCGGCGCCGAAAAAGGAGGCCTCTTTATGGTTGACAAAGAGCTGGCAAGGCTGGCTACCTTGAAAAAGGCCCAGGTGGTTAAGTAATCAGTTTCAGCAGTTTATTATACCAACTTCTTCCGTATTTCCGGGTGAGGGCCTCCTGAAGAAACAGATAAAGAGGGATCTTTTCACGATGCCCCTTTTCGAGTGCCTTGTCACAGATATACCACTTGTGATAATTTACGGCATCTTCTTTTCCCATCTGTGAGATCCTCAAGGGATACAGATGACAGGATAACGGCTTTGGGAATGGGATCTTCTTCTCCTGAAATGCTTTCTCAATGGCACACCGTGCAATCCCTTCGTTAAAATAGATATAAGCACACTCCATCCCTTCAATCAACGGAGTGACATATTTTCCTTCGGCATCGTAGTCAAATACGCCCAATCGCTCAACCTCCGCAACCCCTTCCGGTGTCATAAACGGGATGATTTCATCCAGGTAGTCATCGAGCAATGAGATCTCCTCTTCCGTGATTGGCGCCCCGGCATCACCCTCCACACAACAGGCTCCTTTGCAACTCTGCATATCGCAACAAAAGAGGACCTCTTTCAAATAATCTGTGATAAGGGCTGGTGGGAGAGAGATCATAATTTATCAATGTAGGAATGTACCAATGAAAGAATGCAGGAATGAAGGAATGAAGGAATGAAAGAAAAAGTTTTCAACAAAGGTATTACCTTTTGTGATTTCGGAGGATTAATGGGAAGAACTTTAATATCAATCAGTCATGAGTGAGAATATTATCAGGATCAAAAGCATGTCATTGGCCAAAGAAATTGTCTTTATATACCAATACTTAAGCCGAGAAAAAAATGAGTATATCCTTTCAAAACAATTGCTTAGGGCTGGGACATCAGTGGGTGCAAATATTTCTGAAGGCATTGCAGGACAGTCGAAAAGAGATTTTCGGCACAAGATGTCAATCGCATACAAAGAAGCAAGGGAAACATATTTTTGGTTAGAATTGTTGCGCGAAACCGGTTATCTTTCAGTCGAAAAAGTGAGTCCAGGTTTAAAATTATGTGACGAAGTAATACGATTATTATTCACAATTTTAAAAACCTCCTCTCAAACGAAATAATTTATAATTCCTGCATTCCTACATTCCTTCATTCCTGCATTGACATTTATCATTCATCTCTTTGATATTTATCAAACACATGTGGATAAAATTCACATAATCAATTGATTAATGATTGAATATATAT
>JACZJJ010000032.1 GCA_014860625.1 Bacteroidales bacterium
GAATTAATGCGAATTGCGAACAGCGAATCGCGAAAAGCTAGCTTGCTATATACCAGGTATACAACCTCTGAATCCCTTCCTCAATATCAATTTGATGATGCCAGCCGAGTCTGTGCAGCTTGGACGGGTCGGTTAGCTTCCGCATAGTACCGTCGGGCTTGGAGGTGTTGAAAAAGAGGACGCCCTGGAAGCCGATGGTCTCTTTCACCAGTTGGGCGAGATTCTTGATGGTGATCTCTTTGCCGGTGCCGATGTTGATGTGGGTGTTTCTGATTTCGAGCTGTTCGCTATTGGCTATTGGCTTTTGGCTTTGCTTCGTCTCTTCGCTCCTTGCAATGACAAGGTCTTTGAAATCGACTTGTTCCATCAGGTAGACACAGGCGTCGGCCATCTCTTCCGACCAGAGAAATTCGCGAAAAGGGGAGCCGGTGCCCCAGATTTCGACTGTTACGCGATGAGGGTTGCTATACTCTGTTTGTTTTTCGCTATTCGCTGTTAGCTTTTCGCTTTTAGAAGATTGGATTCCGTATTTGGCGAGGATTTCGATAATCTCTGGCTCCTGGTGATTGCCGGTGATTCCTTCGATGGGGCGTTTGGTGAGGTCTTTTCGGATGGCATCCCAATTGCCTTCTTCCAGACATCTGCCCAAATGGATCTTGCGGATGAGGGCAGGGAGGACGTGGCTTTTCTCGAGGTCGAAGTTGTCGTTGGGTCCGTAAAGGTTGGTGGGCATGACGGCCAGGAAGTTGGTGCCGTATTGAAGATTGTAGCTTTCAGAGAGTTTCAGTCCAGCGATTTTGGCTATGGCATAGGGTTCATTGGTGAATTCAAGCGGTGAGGTGAGGAGGTAATCTTCCCGCATGGGCTGGGGGCAGTCGCGTGGATAGATGCAGGTGGAACCCAGGAAGAGCAGTTTCTTCACGTTGTTGAGGTAAGCCTGGTGGATGATGTTGTTCTGGATCTGGAGGTTCTCATAGATGAACTGCCCGCGGTAAGTATTGTTGGCCATGATGCCGCCGACTTTGGCGGCGGCAAGGATGACGTAATCGGGTTTCTCCTGCTTGAAAAATTCACCCACAGCTTTCTGGTCCATCAGGTCCAGTTCATCAATGGAGCGCCCGATCAAGTTGGTATATCCTTTCGCTTGCAGGTTTTTCCAGATGGCAGAGCCGACCAGTCCAAGGTGGCCGGCTATATATATTTTATCAGAGGGATTCATACAATGTGATTTGAGTGTTATGTCTAAAAAAGGAGTCCATCAAAAACCTGCCCGGATGGAATCACAGCTTTCTTCATGGATGTATCAGGGCTCCAGGTCAATTTTGGCTTCATGGAGTTTCATGACAAACTTTTTGTCGTGGTTCATCATGCGTTTAACGAGCTCGGGAAAGGGTGTTTTCGAGGGGTTCCAGTGGAGCAGGGTTCTGGCTTTGGTGGGATCACCGCAAAGCTGGTCTACTTCGGTGGGCCGGAAGTAGCGCGGATCCACTTCCACAATAACCTCTCCGGTGTTGGCGTTGATCCCTTTCTCCTCTTCGCCTTTTCCCTGCCATTCAATAGGGATATTCACTTCGGCAAAGGCCAGCTCGATGAATTCACGTACGGTGTGCATCTCTCCGGTGGCAATCACAAAATCTTCTGGCTCGGAGTGCTGAAGCATCAGCCACATGCACTCCACATAATCTTTGGCATAGCCCCAGTCGCGAAGGGAGTCGATGTTTCCCATGTAAAGCTTTGTTTGAAGCCCGTGAAAGATCCGGCTGGCGGCGATGGTGATCTTCCGGGTGACGAAGGTTTCCCCTCTCCGCTCGCTCTCGTGGTTAAAGAGGATGCCATTGACGGCAAACATGCCATAGGCCTCACGATAATTTTTGGTGATCCAGAAGCCGTACTGTTTCGCCACGCCGTAGGGGGAACGGGGATAAAACGGGGTAGTTTCACTCTGAGGGACTTCCAGTACTTTCCCATATAGCTCAGAGGTGGAGGCCTGGTAGATCCGGCATTTTTTTTCTAACCCGAGTATACGGACTGCCTCCAGGATCCGAAGGGTTCCCACGGCATCGGATTCGGCGGTGTATTCCGGTACTTCAAACGAGACTTTGACATGGCTCTGGGCTGCCAGGTTGTAGATCTCATCCGGCTGCACCGCCTGGATGATCCGGAGCAGGGAACTTGAATCGGTCATGTCGCCATAGTGAAGCTCGATGCTTTTCTTTTTCTGGGTATCCTTGATCCACTCTTCAAAATAGAGGTGCTCAATACGACTGGTATTGAAATAGGAGGCTCGTCGCATGATGCCGTGGACTTCATACCCTTTGTCAAGCAGGAATTCAGCCAGGTAGGAGCCATCCTGCCCGGTAATCCCTGTGATCAATGCTTTCTTAGAATTCATAGAGGTATAGTTGGTTGTGCAAAAGTAATGATTTAGCCGGCATCCTCCAACCATCGCGGATTGAATCTCTTTTTATTATAGATTTGCGGAAACGAATGAAACCTCCATTGCATGAATAAACGAATTACATTGCTGGGAGATGCTGACCGAAAGAGGTACCTGCTCCCCTTTATTCTTGTCACCAGCCTCTTTTTCTTCTGGGGCTTTGCCCATAGTTTACTGGATGTGCTGAACAAGCATTTTCAGGAGATCCTGCATGTTTCGCGGGCCGAATCGGGACTAGTCCAGTTTTCAGTCTACGGAGGCTATTTCCTGGCAGCATTGCCTGCAGGCTATTTCATGAACAGGTTTGGCTACAAGCGGGGAATTGTGGTGGGATTGCTGCTCTATGCCCTTGGAGCTTTCTTCTTCTACCCGGCAGCTTCAATGCAAACCTTCTGGCCGTTTCTAACGGCACTGCTGATCATTGCATTCGGACTTGCATTCCTGGAAACGGCTGCCAATCCATACATTTCGGTGTTGGGACCAAAGGAATCAGCTGAGCGACGGCTCAATTTCTCCCAATCGTTCAATGGGCTGGGATGGATCTTTGGCCCCCTGGTAGGGGGGATGATCATCTTCGGGATGACCTCCGCCGATGGAAACCAATTCACCACCCTCACCTGGCCTTATCTTGGCGTTGGATTTGTGGTACTGGCAGTTGCGATATTGTTTATCCGCACCCCTCTCCCCGAGATCGTTGAGGACGCGTCAGCAACAGAGATGGCAACAGGGGAGAAACATGAATACAGGTCTCTGTGGAGTTATCCGCACTTTGTATTGGCGGTGGTCGCTCAATTCTTTTATGTAGCGGCCCAGACCGGGATCAACAGCTTTTTCATCAATTACGTGACCGAATCGATTGACTCCCTTTCCAACGCAACCGCGGCGATAATTCTTTCCTTTGGAGGGATGGGGCTTTTCTGGGCAGGAAGGCTTTCGGGAAGCGCCCTCATGCGTTCGTTCAAACCCCACAACCTTCTTGCCTTGTATGCCGCCATCTGCATGCTTCTGATGGCGCTGGTGGTGATGGGATTCGGGTGGATCTCCATTGTTGCGCTCTTCACCACCTACTTTTTCATGTCGATCATGTTTCCCACCATCTTTGTGCTCGGACTGAAGGGGTTGGGGGTTCATACAAAAAAAGCCTCATCCTACCTGGTGATGGCTATTGTGGGGGGCGCGCTCGCGCCCATTCTGATGGGTTACATTGCCGACCAATCAGCCATGCAGTGGGGTTACGTGGTCCCGCTGGCCTGTTTTGCCTTCATTCTTTATTTCGGAAAAAAAGGATACAAAGTGCGCTGACGAATCCTACCCTGATCAGTCGGCATGAAAGATCTCCGGCAGGGTAAGCCACCAGTCGGAGGAGTTGCTGGCAAGGCTCTCCTGGCAGGGGTCGGTCTCTTTCCACCACGATTGCACGCAGGGATCAGCCGCCATGGCTGCCATATCGGCTGCATAGTCGTTGCCGGTGTATTCGTAATAGGCAAATAGCAAATCCTCCCCAAGCAGAAAGATCGAGTAATTTTGAATGTTGCACTTCTTGATCCGTTCCAGCACGCAGGGCCAGGGATTGGCGTGCAGCTCTTTGTAGTAGTCCAAATTATCCGGTTTCACCTTAATCACCTGTCCGAAACGTCTCATCCTGATTTTTGTTAATTTCTTCGAATTCTGATAGGCAGCGTTCCCGGAATCTCTTTATCCGTCACCAGTACCAGGTATCCGCCGCCGCCAGCACCGCTCAGCTTCCAGCCAAAGGCATTCTCTTTGTGCGCTTCGATCAGCTCCCGGATGAAGGGATTGGACATGCCCGGGAACATGCTCACCTGGGCTTCGAAACTATCCGTCATTGCCTTTCCGAAGGCTATAAGGTCCTTAGCCAAAGCAGCTTCCCACAATGCATCGGCAGCTTTGGCCAGTTGTTCCGCTTTTGGTTTAGAGATATCCGTTTGATCCAGGATATTGAAATCGGGTTCACGGGGCTTGATTGGCAGGAGGCAGAGATGGGATTCGATCCAGTGCAGTAGATCCGGATTGGTGTTGGGAATGATGCGGGAGGGCCAATACTGGTTAGAGTCGTACCAGAGGTAATTTATTCCCGGCATCACGATGCCGATGGAGTCCTGGGAGCCACTGATGTAGTCAGATCCCGGAGGATTTTCGTAACAGAAGAGAATTTTTGCCAGTTTTTCCCTGTCACCTGAAGGGATGTCCGATTGCCAGAGATCGATCGCTTTTTTCCGGGTGCTGGAGGACATTCCGCTTCGGTCGTTAAAATCGTGATCGGGTTCGATGGAGATGGTGATGACAGGTCCTGGATGAAATTTTGAGACATAGGGCTGGTCGAGCCAGCCCCCTGCCAGGTCGATGCGGAAAGGGATGCGCGATTCGTTCCGGATCGAAGTGGTGGAGCGGGCCGGTAGACTTTTGGCTGGGATTCGTTTGCTGACAAAGTATTGAATCCCAAGATCTATGCATAGTTGCTTCTTTTCGGGCGTATCCCCATCTTCGTTGACAAAGAGGATGTCGGGTTTGACGGTTTCAAGGTCGGGAACAAAATCGAGAACTCCGTTGCCGGTATTGATGGTGACGGTAGAAACATGTCGGAGCGCCTCAAGCATATACTTCCGTTCTTCCTGTGAATAAATGGTTATTCGTCCTTTAAGATTGTGGATCGTTTCATCTGAACCGATTCCGATGTGGACCTCTCCATGGCTGGCCGCCTCTTCGATAAAGGCGATGTGACCGGCGTGGAGGGTGTCGAAGCAGCCGGAGAGGAATACTTTTTTCTTTTTCATTGTTTCGAAAAGACTCTACAAGGCAATATTAAAGCTTTTTGCTCGAAGCGCAAAGCAAGCAGTACAAAGCTCAAAGCGCATAGCACGCAAGAATTCCAATGGAATTGTTTATTTTTGATCCTTCTCAAGAAAGCCATTGTATGAAAAAGATATTACTCCTGTTATTTAGTTTTTTTACATTCTGCGCTTCGGCTCAGGTTGTTTACGAAGATATCAACAATATCGGGATCTATGAGTTCCTGGATGAGCTAGCGAACCTGAAGGTGATTGAGATCAATTCGGTGGTGAAGCCCTACTCCAGGCAATTTATTGCCGAGAAGTTGTTAGAGGCGAAGGGGTATGTGGAGGGTCAGAAAAATGGAAATACGGAAATACGAAACGGAGCGAAGCGGAGTTCGGCGGAGTCAAATACGAAATACGTAAAGAAAAAGTATTTGTTGAATAAGCGGCAGGTGAAGGAGTTGGAGTTTTATCTGCAAGATTATCAGATCGATTTGAGATGTGCGATACGAGATACGGGATACACGATGCGCGATGCGCGAATTGAAGGCAATGAACAATTAGTAAAAGATCCCGGATCCCGGATCCCGGATCCCGGATCAGATTGTTACTTAGACTATGATCATAAATTGGGATTCCTTTTCAAGAATAAACCAAGCTTCGCTGTGCCCTTAAACCCGCTGGCGTTTCAATATAAGGATAGGCTGTTTACGCTTTCGGTGAGGCCGATATTGGGGATTTCGTATATGACGAATGAAAATGGGTCAGCGTTACATAAGTACTGGGGTGGGAGTATGTTTGGGTACATTGGGAAGAATTTTGGCTTCTATGCCAATTTGAGGGATAATAACGAAAGTGTGGGGTTGGAGTATCCGGAGTATTTTACACTCCGGGGGGGGCATGTCTATAAGGGGAATCCGAATGGCGGTGTGGATTATTTTGAGATGAAGGGGGGAGTTACGGTATCCTGGAACTGGGGATCGGTGGGATTACTGAACGACCGGTTTACCTGGGGGAACAACTACCATGGGGCGAATATTTTATCGGAAAAGGCGCCTCCTTATCCATATCTATACCTGCATTTGAAGCCAGTAAAATGGCTGGAGTTCAGTTATATGCATGGCTGGCTCAATTCGAATGTGATCGATAGTAGCCGATCCTATTATTCGGGTGATGTATACCGGGTTGTTTACCGGAATAAATACATTGCGGCCAACATGTTTACGGTCACTCCCTGGAAGCGGTTGAATATCTCTTTTGGAAATTCGATCATTTACTCCGATATCAATGTCAACCCGCTCTACCTGATCCCTTTTATGTTCTTTAATGCAGTAGATGCAACAAAGAACAGCTATAACAACAATGGAGGGTCGAACTCCCAGTTGTTCTTTGATATCAGCTCCCGGCAGATCCGGCATCTCCATTTGTATGTAACCCTTTTTATTGATGAGTTAAAGATGTCGCGTGTTACGGATCCGGATCTGCAAAATTTCACCAGTTGGAAGGCGGGGTTTAAGGTGAGTGATTTCCCATTGTCGAACTTATCGTTCACGTTCGAGTGGACCAAGACTAATCCGATGACCTATAAGCATTATATTTCGACGACTTCGTTTGCTTCGAATAATTATAACATGGGGAACTATCTCCGCGACAACTCCCGGGAATATTATTTTGCACTTGCGTACAAACCCATCAGGGGGCTGTTTGTCCAGGCCTCGTATACCTTGGCAGCGCATGGAGATGATTATCCCTACGACTATTCCAGCCCGATCCCGGTTGACCAGGTACCCTTTATTAAAAACAAAACCTGGCAAAACAGCGAGGTGGCTGTGAGTGCCAGGTATGAGTATACGGCAAATGGCTATTTCTTTCTGGAGTATCTAAACTCTTCGCGGATGGGGGATGTACGCTATCAGCCGGGGTTTATGCATGGAAAAACGAATACGATCGTGGCGGGGGTGAATGTGGGCTTTTAAACATAAGTTCCGCGTTTTGCGTTCAGAGTTCCGCGTTTGAGTTCAATGTTCCAGGTTCAATGCTCAATGATACCAGATGCATAAAGGATTTTGTCAGAGAATAAACTAATATGTTCTTAGAATTAGTTAAATTTGCTTTGGATAAAATATAAATACCATAGAGATCATGTTGATGACGGTAATGTTGGGTGAAATCGGGTTGCCGGTTGAGATACGGGTGATGTTTATTGCTGCAATTTTCTTCTCGATCGCTGCATTCATCTTGAGTGGGTTTGCTGCGTTTCTGTTTTATAAATTCTATCAGGATACCATTAAACCCATCCCTGTTTTTAATTTAGATGTGAAGGAGAATTCTGCTTCCCTGAAAGTGGTGAATAATGGCAATACCTCTTTTTTTATTTTTAACTGTCTCTATTCAAAGGAGGGTAAGGTCTCTGAAACTATCTTTGATTTTCTTCCGCAGTTGCATGAAGAGGCTTTATATGGGATGTTTATGAGGGGGGTTGTGGGGAAACGTCTGTTGCCAGATCAGTCGTTCGGTATCTTTGACCTGGACTTCTCTTTTCTGGAAGGATTTTTAAGTCACCAGCAAATTAATGAAATCAGAACGAGTATGGATGGTATGATGGTGGAACTGTTTTGTCGCGACATTGGGAAGCGATACAAGACCTTCACCCGGATAACACTTGAGATGATTCAATAGACTCGTGGAGAATAAGTAAAACAACAAATGACCAGAAGGATGAGGTTGGGTTCATTTCATATAAAAAGAGCAGCAGTTTCAAATTATGTGATGTTCTTTGCAGATATCCTGCTAGTTGTTTTTTCTGTATTCCTTGCCTACCTGGTTCGGTTTAACTTTTCGATTCCGGAATCGGAATTGAAACCTCTGCCTTACATTATAATGTATATTGTTGGTGTTCGTGCCATTTTTTTCCTCTTGAGCAGATCCTATTCCACGAATCTTAAATATATGGACCTCATGGACGTGCTGAGAGTCTATTCTTTTACTATTCTTGGAAGTTTCTTCTTACTCCTTTCCGATGTTATGATCTATTATTTCTTCACACAACTCTTATTCATTCCACTTACAATTATTGTCCTGGAGTTCCTTTGTACCTCCTTTTTTATTATCCTTACAAGGGCCTTGATCAGGGTAAGTTATTCCTCTATTAAGGATCAAGAGAAGATTGGGAAGTTTTAAGGCTTCGATTTTTTATCAAGGCTGGAATAGACCGAATTGTTGCTGATATATTCAGGAATGAATTGCTTGATCTTCTTGATCATGGCAAACCGGTCACCTTCATGAACCAGTTGGGAGAGCTCTTCAAGCATCTTCGAAATCTGATCTTTCTTATAGACTCTGACGCGTGCACGCATGATCTTGGGATGGTAGGTGGGTAGTGATAATTCATCATCGACTAACAGCTCCTCTTTGAGTTTCTCTCCCGGGCGTAACCCGGTCTCTTTTATCTGGATATCCTTCCCGGGTGTAAAACCCGATAGCTGGATCATTTTGTAGGCAAGGTCATAGATTTTGACAGAGGATCCCATATCGAAGATAAAAATCTCTGCCCCTTTCCCCATCACTCCGGCTTCCAGTACCAGGTTACAGGCTTCGGGAATGGTCATAAAATAGCGGGTGATATCTTTGTGTGTAATGGTGACCGGTCCACCTTTTTTAATCTGTTCCCGAAACAGGGGAATCACCGATCCATTGGATCCGAGGACGTTCCCGAAACGAGTTGTGATAAATTGGGTTTTACCGTTTGACAAGCTTTGTATGTAGATCTCTGCCAGTCGTTTGGTAGCCCCCATTACGTTGGTTGGGTTGACGGCTTTGTCGGTTGAGACCATTACAAATTTACTTGTATGATATTTCACCGAGAGGTCCGCCAGTATTTTGGTTCCGAATACATTTACCATCAGTGCCTCATAGGGATGATCTTCCATCAGTGGTACATGTTTATAGGCTGCTGCATGAAACACATATTGGGGACGGTAGGTGTTAAACACATCTTCCATGATAAAACGGTCCCGTATACTGGCGACCTTATAAACAATGGATTGTTTCTGTGTTACTGTAGCCTGGGACCCGTTGATTTCGAATTGCAGTTCATACAACGCCGATTCAGCCTGATCCAGAACAATGAGTCGCGAAGGTTCGTAGCTGATCAATTGGCGTACGATCTCTTTTCCAATGGATCCCGCACCTCCTGTGATCAGGATAACTTTGCCTTTAATTTCACTGATAATATTATCCGTCTGCAGTTTGATGGGTTCACGTTCAAGAAGATCTTCAATGCGTACCTCTTTTAATTGGCTTGAACTAAGTTCTCCGTTGATCCATTGATTGATGGAGGGAACGACCTTCACTTTTATTCCGAGTTCCAGCATACGGTCAATGATTTGTTTTTTTTCAATCAACGGCATCCCCATGATGGCAATGATCAGCAGATTAATTCGATTGCGGTGGATATACTCTTCTGATAATCCTCTGCCAGGGGAGATGACAGGGACCCCTTCAAGCATTTTGTTGACGAAGCTTTGGTTGTCGTCAAGAAAGGCAATGATCTCATGTTTGTATAGGGAGTCTCCATGCAGTGCGCTCCTGGTCTGCATCCCTGCGGAACCTGCCCCATAAATCAATACCCTGAGATGAATACGCGGATCTTTGTTTAGCACATCATGGTAAATCATCCGGATAATGAAACGGCTCCAGTCAAGAAATATCAGGCAGAGCAAAAAATGAATGAGAATGATCGAAAAGGAGGGAATCCAGCGGATGGGTTCATTCTTCCCGAATGAGATGAATGCCAGAAAAAGAAGCACCAATGCAGCCAACCCGGTAGCTTTGATTAACCGCAGGGAATCGTTGATGCCAGAATAGCGGATGATGCTGCGGAATGATTTTGTAATCAAGAAGAAACTGAGGTAGATGAAAAGAACGAGAAATGATTGGGTGAAGATTGAACCCAGATTGATGGAATTAAATGTGAAATCATACCGCATCAGGTTTGCCAGGTAAAAAGAGAAGAAGACCACAAACAGATCGAAAAACAGAATGATCCAATGTGACACAAATCGGTTGGAGTATATTTTTATCAGGTTATCCAATATGTTGAATTTCATGGCAAAATCTTTTTATTATCCACCAATCATAGCTACTATAATTATGTACAAAGATAGTGGATTAGTAATGATATGTAATTATTTGTGATTTTTGTTATGTTTTATTTTTGAAATAGTGGACCCATACCAGCCACTCAGTAAAAATAATTACATAAAAGAAGGGGCGGAGAATCCAGTCGTGTGCAAAGTTCCAAGATTCGGGTTGGTGGACGAGAATGACAGACAGGATGACAATACGTAAAATGTTCACACCGTGTATGATCAGGATGGAAACAGGAATGTACCAGAGTTTGTGTTTCCAGGGACCGGGGAAAAGGATGAAAAGGATGGCAATCTGGAAAAATTGTTTGAGACCGGAGCAGGATTCATTTACGGATAGAGATGCTGGATACTGGATGCTAGATCCTGGATTAAGAAAAATGAATGTATTCGGTTCAGCAATTTGAAACGTCCAGCCGAGGATGTGGTTGAGGATCCAAGTGCTGGAGTTGAAGACTTGGTTTGTCAAGAAGGTGGCTATCTCCTGAAACATTTTGGTTGGTTTGAAAAAGGGAGCTAGCCACCACCATAGTTCATGAAATCCATACGTTATCAGGCAAAAAAGGAAGACATCAACGACCGGTCTGTAGTTTGCCGGTACTTTTCTTTTATAAAGTTTATTCAGATTCAATAGATCCATTTGGCAATGTAATGGTTAACAAGTTTTTTTATGAAATAGGGAACTTTTTTCCAGATACCCAATACCCATCTGTGTTTTCGTGGGTTTATGCTTAACTTATCCGACCTTAGCCAAATTAACGGGATGTCGAAAGTATCCCACTGACGTTTGAATTGATGGACTCCACTACCTTTAATGCTTCGGCCAAAACTAAAGATCTGGCAGTTTAACTGCCTTGCATGTTGAATCATAATTTCAAATAATGCGTAGGATCCATAATCTTGCTGAAATGGTTTCAATACAGCCACATAGCAGTTCTCATAAAACCCATGGTATTCGAGATTCAATGCAGCTCCCACGGTGTGCCGATTTTTCTTTAACAGGAAAATACCACAGAATCCACCTGTATAGTGTGTGAGTAGTTCGCGAAACCATTTTCGACTCAAGGAAGCAGAGCCAAGAGTTCGCAGATGTGCCGTATATATTTTGTAAAACTCATCCAGTAATTCCAAACCTCCAGATTCGATATAGAAACCATTGTTCTTTGCTTTGTTTATTTTTCTTCTAAGGTTTGACCGAAAATGAATCGGATTCTTGTGTTCTACGTTTTTACAGGTGATTATTTTCTCTGAAGATCCACTGGAAGAATCGGGGGAAAGGTATCTGAGTTCAATAGAAGGGAAAGGGGAATGGTCCATGTATCCGGATAAACGATCTTCGACAGATTGAACGGTTGTTGATTTTTGAATCCAGATATTTCCATACGATAGGTGGGGTAAAGAAACAATTTCCTTTCCCGTGCATATGGCACGAATAACCAGACCGTTTTTTTGGATGCTAACCGGTTTCCAGTGAAATGTTTGGCCAATGATATTAGGAATGCAGGGATTATTGCCAATGAGTTCAATTCCTCCAATGGGATGATACCCGGACTTTGTTCCAATAGGGTGGGTGAGGGAAGAAGAAAAGGCGCAATGACAATTTTTTGAACTTGTTTGTATTCGGAAGAATATACCGATGGCTATACCGGTGCCATTTGCAAGTACATCCTTATATGAAAAGGCTTGATTATTAAATACAATATAACTTTTTAGAAATTCTATCCAATAGGCAAGAGTAAACAAGACCAGAAATAGCCAGAAACGGGTTTTATACCATCTTACAGGACAGGTTCCAAATGTGAGAGCTGCAATATATCCCAGGCCTGCAAAGAGGATAAAATGGGCTGTATGAGTTGTAACTGGGTTAGAAATAGTTGGATAACCTGATTCAGGTGAAAATGACAGAAATAGGATGAATATTAAAAAGGAAATTAGTAAAAATATTGAAATTTTAGAATGCATTTTGGATTTAGCAGGATAAAAATTCATGAACTGTAATCTCATTAATGCTTTACCCCTTTGCTTGAAACAACTGATGTAAAAGTGAGAATAATGATTTTGACGACGAACAATACTGATTTTTTGTCCAGGTATTCCTTCTCAAGTCTAACTTTTTCTTCAAGGGATACCTCATCTCTACCTTTGATCTGCGCCCACCCGGTGATCCCTGGTTTGAGTTTCTCCACACCTGCTGCTATGCGCAAGTCCATGAGGTCGTCCTGATTGTAAAGGGCCGGACGGGGGCCAACAAAGGCCATCTCTCCTTTGATAATGTTAATAAGATTAGGGAGCTCGTCGAGGCTGAGTTTGCGGATGAAGAAGCCAGATTTAAGGAGGTATTGTTTTGGATCGCCAAGGAGGTGAGTAGCTAGGTTGGGGGTGTTTCTCTTCATGCTTCTGAATTTGTAGATCATGAAAAATGAGTAGTTGATCCCCACCCTCTTTTGTTTAAAAAAGATTGGGAATCCATCTTCGAGCCAAATCAGGATGGCAAGACCTAAAAACAAAGGAGAAATGCATAAGAGAATAAAAAATGCGATTATTCTATTTATCATGCAATCAATAATTCGTCTTTTTCTTAAAGCTTATCAATGTTTTCCTCATACCATCAATTGAGCTAACGGGCATTTTCTCGATACCGAGTGCGTATTTGAGTTTTTTGTTTGAAACTACGTAGGATTCAGTTAGCTTCTTTAGTCGTTCGGTATTTAAAGGTAGGTGCAGTAGGTCTCCTGACTTAGCAAGTTGCCTGATTAGGCTCTGATAAATATTCCAGATGAGTGCTTTCTTATTTAGGGATTCTGCAATTAATGTGACCAATTCGTTGGTCGATAGAGGATGATCATCGGCAACCTGATAGATTCCGGATTCAATGTTTTTTTCAATCAATTTTTGAATAACAAAGATCAGGTTATCGATTGAACAAAAGGAACGCTGGTTATCAAATTCACCAAGTGGCCAGGGGATACCTTTTTGTACAAGTTTGTATAGCAGGTTTAGATTGCCTTTGTTTCCGGGACCATGGATCATGCATGGACGGAGGATAAAGACTTGTTTATTGTCAGGTGAATTTTTAAGGATGTACTCTTCTGCTGCTAACTTGCTCTCTCCATAAGGGCTTTTGGGCGCCGGGATGACATCTTCTGTCAACATTTCTCCAACAACAGAATCGGCAGTGGCTTTTACTGAACTAAAGAATATAAATTTAGTTGCATTTGAATTTATAAACCAATCGAAAATCTTTTGAGTTAATCCGGTATTTATTTCAAAATAAGTCTCTTCATTGGTTTGCTTTTTTGTATCATGAGCTTTACCGGCCAGGTGGATAATCATGTCTGTTGAGGGAATGAGATCCAACTGACCCCAATCAAATGTAACAACAACGCCTTCTTTTTCAGGAGTGATAATGTCTAAGCCATATATGGTATGCTGATCTTTATAAGCAGAAAACAGATTACTGCCAACAAATCCATGGATACCGGTGATAAGAATGTTCATTGAATACCCATTAATTATAGTTTTAAGACCCTGGCTGTATACCAATCGATGAGTTTATCGGCTTCTTCAACACTCACAAATTCAAAGTCGTTTAGCAATCTTTGAAATTTAGGGAAAGCGTTGGATAAACCTACGTAGGACTTAAACTTCCTCATGGTTGGGAGAGAATCAATCACTGGCTGAGTAGTGTCAAAATCACGGGGATGGAAATATGTCATTACGTAGGATGAATTAGAAGCCCAGAGT
>JACZJJ010000033.1 GCA_014860625.1 Bacteroidales bacterium
CTTTTGTACAGACATGTAGCTCTACAGGATTTTATGATCCAACGATATTTTATACAACTTGCCTACGATGGAACCAGATACCACGGATGGCAGATCCAAAATAACGCTCGTACAGTTCAACAGGTGTTAAGTGATGCTTGTTCCATCATCCTGAAGGAACCGGTTAAGCTAACGGGTTGCGGCAGGACCGATACAGGTGTTCATGCCCGGGAGTTTTACGCCCATTTCGATATTCCCCTGGTGTTGAATGAGCAAGAGTGTAACAAGTTGACTTATCAGCTGAATGGCTATTTGGAGACCGATATCGCCATCTACAGCGTTTTTGAAGTCAAACCTAGAGTGCATGCCCGTTTCAGTGCCAAGTCGCGAACATATGCCTACATGATCTCCCGTAAAAAAGATCCGTTCCAGGTAAACCATACATACTTTTTCTTTGGCGATATAGATACGGAGCGAATGAATAAGGGCGCTGATTTCCTCCTGGAGGTCAGTGACTTTACCTCTTTTTCCAAGGTGAATACCGATACAAAAACGAACATTTGCAGGGTAACACATGCCAGATGGGAAGAGTATGATGGGAGGCTTGTTTTCACGATCAGAGCCGACCGTTTCCTTCGGAATATGGTACGGGCTATCGTTGGAACGCTAATGGAACTTGGAAAAGGGAAATTGACCTTCGACGAATTCCGCCAAATTGTTGCCAGCATGAACCGCTCCGACGCCGGTGAATCAGTTCCTGCTAAGGGATTGTCTCTGATTGCAGTTGAATATCCCGACGAAATCAGGATGAAAAGCTGCTGACCAAAGCTATCACTTCCTGGATCATCCCTAGCGCATGTCAATCACCTCAACATTGGGATGATCGGCTTCATGAAAGACAAAGTTGGCATCTTTTACAGGAACATCCGGTTGAAAGCGATTTACTTTATAGGTAAAGATGTTGCCGTTCCGGTCAAAGAGTTTAAACGACTTGATCTGCTTCAGTTTTTTATCAATGATGACGATCACTTTCTCATAATTCCCCTCTGAAAAAGGAATCAGTTCAATCGCTTCAAAGTTCGGATCTGAAGCATCCTTGTCCTGAATGATCCGCGACTGATAATTTGTGTTGTAGGAGGTCAGTATATTGGTAGGTGTAATGGCATCCTTGCGGGTATTCATTTCGTTGATCTGCACTTCATTTGATTCGCCGATATAAGTCCATACCGTTTTGCCGTCGCAAAATACCTCCTGTCCGGCTACATTCACAATGTACTTTTCGCCGGCAACCAGCAGGGTCCCGGTCTTTGTTTCATGAATCCGGGCTGCTTTGTTATCCATCGAGTAGGAAAAATCAGCTTTAATCGAAGAATAGGTTTTCGTCTTGTTGCTGACCTCCTCCAGCAATGCGGAGGCTTTTTCATCTTTCTGTGTAAACCCGTTAAGGCAGCCGAAAATGAGAATAATTCCAAGTAGATGTTTCATGATTAGCGAGTGTTTCATTGTTCAATGATATTAGTTTTCTGTCATGTTGTTCAGGTATTCTTCCAGCGCTCCCAGGTCTTTAAACTTAACCTCCCTGGCTTTGCTTCCTTCAAAATGGCCTACAATTCCGGCTGATTCCAATTGATCAATAATCCTTCCGGCGCGGTTGTATCCCAGTTTCAATTTTCGCTGGATGAGCGATGTTGATCCGTGCTGATGCTGTGTAACAAGCCGGGCTGCTTCGGTAAAGAGTTCATCCCGTTCATTTGGGTCAAACTCTTTCCCGCTTCCATTCTCCTCATCATAGTATTCGGGAAGGTGGAAGGCATCCGGGTAGCCGCGTTGCGAGCCGATGTATTCAGTTACCTGATCCACTTCGGGGGTATCCACAAACGCACACTGTAACCTGATCAGGTCGCTGCCGGTGGAAAGCAGCATGTCGCCCCGGCCAATCAGCTGATCAGCTCCGCTGCTGTCAAGAATTGTCCGGCTGTCGATCTTCGAGATCACACGGAAAGCAATCCGGGCTGGGAAATTCGCTTTGATAGTTCCCGTAATGATGTTGACGGATGGTCGCTGGGTAGCAATGATCAGGTGAATGCCTGTAGCTCGTGCCAGCTGTGCAAGTCGGGTCAGAGGGGTTTCAATTTCCCGTCCGGCTGTCATGATCAGGTCGGCAAACTCATCAATCACCACAACGATGTAAGGCAGGAATTTATGTCCATCGTTCGGGTTTAGTTTTCTGGTCAGAAACTTTTCATTGTACTCCTTCACATTCCTCACCTGCGCGTCGCGCAGCAAATCGTAGCGCGAATCCATCTCTATATTTAATGAGTTGAGGGTTCGGATTACTTTTTTGGTGTCGGTGATGATGGCATCCTCCGAATCGGGAAGCTTTGCCAGGTAATGGCGTTCAATTTTGGAGTATAGGGTAAGCTCAACTTTCTTCGGATCGATCAGAACGAATTTGACCGTCGCCGGATGCTTTTTATACAGGAACGACGTGATGATGGCGTTGAGTCCGACTGATTTTCCCTGTCCGGTTGCCCCTGCCATAAGAAGGTGTGGCATTCGGGTGAGGTCGGCAATGAAGGTTTCGTTCGAAATCGTCTTTCCCAGAACGAAAGGCAATTCAAACGGGGAGTTTCTGAACTTCTCGGATGCCAGAAGGGACTTGATGGATACGATTTCCGGGTTCTGGTTGGGGACTTCAATACCGATCGTGCCTCTTCCCGGGATCGGTGCAATGATGCGGATGCCCAGAGCTGCAAGCCCCAGGGCTATATCATCTTCCAGGTTCTTGATCCGTGAAATCCGGACGCCTGCTTCCGGGACTATTTCATACAGGGTAACAGCAGGGCCGATGGTTGCTTTGATCTTCTGGATACGGATGTCATAGTTGCCGAGTGTCTCTACAATCTTGTCCTTGTTTGCTTCAAGTTCATCTTTATTTACATTGAGTGCATCGCTTCCATAGTCGCTCAGGAGCTTGAGCGGAGGAAACTTGTAGTTTTTTAACTCCAGGGTAGGATCGTAGAGTGTATCAATCCCGTAGTGGTTCCCTTCTATTGGAGTCTCATCAGACTCTCCTGTCGGATGCTCAATCTGAAGCTCAATATCGGCATGAGGGATTGCGGGTAAAAATCCATCTTCAGAAGGAAGCGGCCCTGGAGGCTCCACCTTAAATGTATTCACGGGCAGGTCAACCATTTTGACAGCTTCCTCCTCCTCAGAGCCCTCAGGAGAAATCGCCTCAAGGTCATCCTCCTGTTTGATGGTTTTGGGAGCAGATGGTTTGATCCACCTGAACGGAATGTTGAAGGCCAGAATGGAGAAACTCAGGCCGGTGAAAATAAGTAGTAATATCAGCCCCGAAAATCCCAGGTATTCCATCAACCAGAGATTCATTTGATAGCCATATACGCCACCAAGGATATCGGCGGAAGGAAACAGGAGTCCCAGGAAAACGGGAAGCCAGAGGATTCCGAAGAACGAATATTTTAAGGTAGTGGAGACAGGGATCCGGGTGTAATGAAAAAATAGTCTGGTGCCGATAACCAGGATCATGATGACGAAAAACAGCGAAGAAACGCCAAACCATTTGGTGATGAACAGGTAGGATACAAGAGTTCCGGTCTTTCCCATCCAGTTCTCAACATGGATATCTTTATCGAAGAAATAGCTGAACGAGAAGTGTTTAAAGACGGTGTCTGCAAAATTGTAATCGACTTTCCACGATTGAAACCATGAGAGAAACGAGAAGAGCAGAAAAAGCCCGAAAAGAAGGAGAAACAGTCCCAGTACCCTGAGTTTCTGATCCCTTTTTGCAAGCTCCTCTTTGGTCAGTTCTTCTTTCGAATGTTTCGTTTCCTTCTTCGGTTTGGCCTTCTTTACCATTTTGATGCATTACATTCCACCACCCATCTTCGATTGAAGCTCCTCTTTTGTCGTGACCGTATAATCTGCAGGAATTTCGAATTCCTTGGTGGAAATATTCTTTTTTTCAACAGAAATGGCAGTGAACACCATTGTAAATTGGGGAGTCATCATCGAGAACTCAAGCAAAACACCGTTGATATCCTTATAAAGAGGATTGTCAAAATTGGGGTCTTCAGCGCCAAAATCTTCACTGAACCACACTACATAGGTAGTTGGTGTGCCGTTTTCAGTCACTGTTACAATTGCTTTCTTGCATGTATACCCTGCGATGGTCTTGGTTTCGTCTGTTACTTTCACCTCCGGAGTAGGCTCTTTCTTCATATCCTCCATGATCTGTTCCGTAGTCTCGGGGATCGCATATTTCTGTCCCATCATGTTTATCAGGCCTACTTTGCTTTTGTCGCTGTAATTTGTGATTTCAATCTGAGCACCCATAGGTGTCTGGATCTCAGACTTAGACATGTCGCCTTTGATGGTAATCGTCATCACCTTTGGGAACATCGCCATCTGGCTTTCTGAAAACTTGTTGACAGGGTAGGTAATCTTGAACGTAACAACTCCTTCAAACGGTTTTGGGCCGGCAATAGCTGAAACGGTCATAACGACCATCAATGTCATCAGGGTATTCCGGAGAAATTTCATGTGTTTCATATCAGGTTTGATTTGCTTGTTCAGGTTTTTACAAATGTAGTTATTTTACGATTCTCAGGAGTTTGTCCCATCGGATTTTTCCGTCAAACAAACCCTTCTTGTCATCAAGCGAAAGCCATACGAATACCGCTTCTCCTACAATGTGGTCTTCCGGGACAAATCCCCAGTAGCGCGAATCGGCTGAATTATGACGGTTGTCGCCCATCATCCAGAAGTAGTCCATCTTAAATGTATAACTGTCTGCTTTCTCGCCATTGATAAAAATGGTGTTGTCGCGAACTGCCAGGTCGTTGTTTTCAAAAACATCTATGATTCGTTTGTAGAGAGGGAGGTTCTTCAGGTTCAGGGCTACCGTAACTCCTTTTTTTGGTACGACGATCGGACCAAAGTTATCCACGTTCCAGTGGTAAGCCGTGTCGTGGGGGAAAATATTGGGATCCCCGTACCCGGCAGGGATAATCTGGGGTTCAATCAGTCTGACATTGTTGAAGTTCTTTAATTTTTCAACTGCTTCCTCCGTCAGGGTCATTTCGTAATTTCCCTTGTTGTCGGTCGAAACCTGTTCAGTGATGCCCAGTTTTTCCAGATTCTTTGTGTTGATGGAGGATCCGTCGGTACGAACCATGTACTTGAACTGCCTCTTGCCCGGGTTTTGCTCCTCTTTTCCGTTGATATACACCATCCTGTCGATGATCTGAATTGTATCGCCGGCAATTCCGATGCATCGTTTGATGAAGTTCTCCCGTTTGTCGACAGGCCGTGCGATGATATTCCCAAAATACTGTTTATTTTTCCACACGTTATCTCTCCCGAACTGCCTGACCAACTGGTAATAGCTCCTATTGCTCTGGAACTTGTCTGAAAGGGTGTCTCCGTCGGGATAGTTAAAGACAATCACATCCATGTTGTCGATGGTTGACCACCCCGGAAAACGGCGGTACGGCAGTTCAATCCACTCGAGGTAGGATTTGGAACTAACAGTTAGCGGCATGGTGTGGTGAACAAACGGAAACGATAACGGAGTGTTGGGAACCCGCGCTCCAATGTTAATCTTGCTGACGAAAAGGTAGTCTCCGACCAGAAGGCTTTTTTCCATGGATGAAGTAGGAATGGTGTAGGCCTCAACCAGAAAGATGCGAATGATGCTGGCTGCAATGACAGCAAAAATGATCGCATCCACCCATTCGCGTGTAAAGCTCTTTTTGGGAGGCGTTGCCTCATCCGGGTCGGTGTAATGCTCTTTAGGAGAGAACCCGAGGTAGGGGAGGTAGGCAAAGGGGAAGAGAACAGACAGTGCTTGCTGGCCCAATCCATATTTGCCGAAGCATTTTGCGACTTCTACAATCATCAACAGAACAACAAAGACATTGATAAAAGGAATCAGCAGGAAAATATACCACCAGAGTGGTTTTTTGATAACCTTCAACCAGATATATAAGTTGTAAAATGGAATCAGGACGGTCCATCCCTTTTGACCTGCTTTTTCAAAGATAGCCCACAACCCAACAATTGAGAGGATGAAAAAAAGGATGGAGAGGATCAGGTATGTGTTCATTGTGTTGAATTTTATTGAATATCAAACGATATTTTGCAGATCTTATTTCGTCTCCAGCAGGTCTTTCATCTCAAAGAACCCCCTCTTCCCGTTCATCCACTCTGCCGCCAGGATTGCCCCCTTCACAAAGCCCTGCCTGCTCTTGGCATTGTGTATGATCTCAATCATGTCATCCTGAGATTCATAAATGACCATATGTGTACCTGTTACCTCTCCCAACCGATGGGAGTGGATGCCAAGGTCACCGGGATTTTGACTGATCTCCTTGACCCACTTCTCTTTTTTACCATGATGCCGGACGATATCATTCGCCAGCACAATGGCTGTTCCACTGGGGGCATCTAACTTATGAACGTGATGGGTCTCCTCCAGTGATATTTCGTAATCGGGCCAGCCCGACATCAGGGAAGCCAGTTTCCGGTTGAGCTCAAAAAAAATGTTCACGCCAATGCTGAAGTTGGGAGCCCAAAAGAAGCCTTTCCCATGCTCCAGGCATTCGATGCGGATCTCTTCAATCTGTTCATGCCATCCTGTTGTACCAACCACAACAGGAACATCCGCATCAAAACAGTAATGAATGTTATCGATCACGCTGGCAGGTGTTGAGAAGTCGATGGCTACATCCGCTTTTGCCAGTTCAGGGAAGCTTGCTTCCCACTCTTCCGGCCGGTCAATGATAAGGATGATCTCATGCCCCTTCTCCGTGGCAAGTCTTTCAATCTCCTTTCCCATCTTACCGTAACCAAGCAGCGCGAATTTCATATGAAAGTTCTTGTTAAAAACGTAGACTCAGTTTTACCCCTGGATTCACCTTGAATGCATTGGCAGGAGGAAGCAGGTCAGGCGCAATTCGAAGCGACAGATTTTCGTTGATGTTATACGTATATAGATGGGCATCCACGGTCGCATCAATGATACTCAATACATACCACAATGCCGTTACCAATATGCTGATCTCCAGGTTTCTGCGGTAATATTCAGAAGCATTCAACAACTCGGTCTCATTGTATTTATTTACCAGCTCGGAATAGTTCCCGTTAAAGTTTCCGTTGATACGCTCAATATATGCACTCTTGTATGTGAGGTAACTATCCGTGTTCGAGATGATGAAATAGGTCATGATCCCAAAGCCGGCATACAGGATTGGAAGCTTCCAGTACTTCCGGTTGTAGATCTGTCCAAGTCCGGGAGCTATGGCAGCATACAGGGAGGCTCTTTTCGGACTGTGTTTTTTCATTAGCACAGAGTCTGCTAAAGGGATGGTATCTGAAACCTTTTGGGCCATGCAAGGGGTCGAGCACCACATTCCGAAGAAAAGGCACAACGGGATCAGGATCTGCAAGGAGGCACGGCGCACGAGAGGTTGCCTATGTGATTTATGGTTCAAGCCGGTCGATAATAGTATTCAACTCCTCTTCTGAATGAAAAGGGATCGTTAAGGTGCCAGCACCTTTCTTGTTCATCTGCAGTTTAACCCGGGTCTTAAGAATCGCATTCAATTCTCCCTCAATCTTCTTCAGCCTGGGATCAGCTTCATTACGTGAACTCTTTGTTACCGGGGTATCGTTGGTGTTGGCTGCCCTGACCAATGATTCGACCTCTCGTACCGAAAGGCTTTTAGAAAGAACCTGGTTGAAGATTCGGGTCTGAAGAGAGCTGTTTTCCAGGGTTATCAAGGCACGAGCATGACCCATGGTTATTTTTTTCTCTCTGATCCCGATCTGGATATCAGCCGGCAGTTTCAGGAGCCTGACATAATTGGAGATGGTTGACCTGTCTTTCCCAACCCGCTGGCTCAGCTCTTCCTGCTTGATCTGGCACTCTTCCATCAACCGTTGAAAACTGATGGCTACCTCGATTGGGTTGAGGTCTTCCCGCTGAATGTTTTCTACCAGGGCCATCTCCAGCATTTGCTCGTCGTTGGCCACCCGGATGTATGCGGGGATCTCCGTAAGACCCGCCACCCTGGCTGCTTTCAACCGGCGTTCGCCTGCGATCAGCTGAAACCGGTCGTTGCTTAGTTTACGCAGCGTAACAGGCTGAATGATCCCCTGGTGCTGAATAGACATGGCCAGGTCGGCTAGTTCCATACGGTCAAAATCGGTTCGGGGTTGAAACGGATTGGATTCGATGTCATCAATTCGGATCATCGCCACCGACCCAACCAATTGGTTGACCTGTACTTCTCTGGGAGCTTGTTCCAGATCACTGCCTTCAAGCAATGCACTCAAACCTCTGCCAAGCGCTTTTTTCTTTCCAGTCATATCAGACCTCTAGTTGTTTTTCCGAATTTGAGATCCGGGTAAGTTCGTTTTTTTGTAAAATTTCACGGGCCAGGTTGAGGTAGTTGGTAGCGCCGGTACTGTTGATATCATGCACCATGATGGTATCCCCGAAACTGGGAGCCTCACTAAGCTTGATATTGCGTTGAATCAACGTTTCAAAAACCAGCTGGTGAAAGTGTGCCTGTACCTCTTCCACCACCTGTTTGGAAAGGTTCAGGCGATTGTCATACATTGTAAGAAGAATCCCTTCGATATCCAGGTCGGGATTGAGCCTGGCTTGAACAATTTTGATGGTATTCAGCAATTTTCCCAATCCCTCGAGGGCAAAATATTCACACTGCACCGGTACGATAACCGAATCAGCGGCTGTAAGGGCATTTACAGTGATGAGACCCAGTGAGGGCGAGCAGTCGATCAGGATAAAACTGTAATCATCTTTGATGGTGGCGATTACTTTGCGCATCATCCTCTCCCTGTTGGGCATGTTGATCATCTCAATCTCCGCACCAACCAGGTCGATATGGGCAGGAAGAAGATCCAGGAAAGGAGTGGAGGTGTTGAGGATAATGTTGCGCGGATCCACACCATCCATGATGCACTCATAAATGCTCGTTTTGATGTTTCTGGGATCAAATCCAACTCCGGAAGTGGCATTTGCCTGCGGGTCGGCATCAATGATCAGGGTCTTATGTTCCAGAACTGCAAGACCGGCAGCCAAATTTATGGCAGAGGTGGTCTTGCCTACTCCTCCTTTCTGATTGGCAATCGCAATGACTTTTCCCATAGGTGCAAAAATACATTTTAATGACGAGACCCTCAAAGATGTTAATAAGTTTTCGGGAAACAAAACAAGCCGTCCACCGGACAGCTTGAAGGCTTGTAATTTGTACTCAGACTATTCGTCGTCAATGTTTGAAGTGAGGTCTTCAAAACGGATATCCGTATGCTTGTTTTTAACCTCAGGCTCGTTTGAGAAGGACTCTCTCGATTGCTCTTCCCGTGGCTCGGGCATGGCCTGCTCGCTTTTAATATAATCGATGACCTCGGTGAGACCTTCGTTGAACTTCTGAAAATCTTCTTTGTAGAGAAACAATTTGTGCTTCTCATAGAAGAACTTTCCCTGGTCGTTGTTGAACCGCCGCTTGCTTTCGGTAATGGTAAGGTAATACTCATCAGAGATGGTAGCTTTGACATCAAAAAAGTAGGTACGTTTTCCTGCCCTGACAGCCTTCGAAAAGATTTCGCCTCTCTCCCTGTCTTTCTTTTCGTTCTCTTCCATGTTTTACAAATTTCTGTTAGAACGCAAAAATAAAAATATTATTTGGAAAAAAAAGTTTATTTGGATGAAATGCGTAGCTTTGCAGCCCAATTCACAAGAGCCTTAATGATGTTCTTTATCATAGTCGGTTTATGCTAGGCAGAAGACATTTCCGGATCAAAGTCCTTCAGGGATTGTATGCATATTTTCAGGGTGGCGAACCACGAATGGAAATAGCTGAAAAACACCTTCTCACAAGTATCGATAAGCTTACCGAACTCTATTTTATCCAGCTCTCTTTTTTTCTTGAAGTGATGGACTTCTACATCCGTTGGACGGAGGAGGCCAAAAATAAGTTTTACCCTACCTACGAGGAGCTGAACCCTGTTGCTAAATTCATAAACAACCAGGTTGTTGCACAACTTCGCGAAAACGAGGATCTTATCTCGTCATGCAAAAAATATAAAATCAGCTGGACTGAAGAGCAGGATAATGTAAGAAAAGTTTACCAGCGTATCCGTGAAGCCAAGGAACACCGGGATTATCTCTATTCAGGTGAAAATTCATACAAAGAAGACCAGGAGTTCGTTGCCCGGATGCTGAAAAAATATATTCTGCGGTCGCCTGAACTGCAATATTTCTGTGAAGAACGTTCGATCCATTGGGTGGATGATTTTGAGGTTGCCTCAACGTTTGTGCTGAAAACTATCCGACTGCTAACCCCTGAATTTTCATCCATGGCTCCGTTGCCATCTCTGCTTATCAAGGATCCTGAATTTGATGTGAAGGAGGAGCATCAGTTTATCGTTGAACTCTTCAGAAGGACGATCATCCACAGCGAGGAATTTGAAGAGCAGATCAAAGGCAGGCTCAAGAATTGGGAGATTGACCGGATCGCACTTACCGACATCATCCTGCTTAAAATGGCTTTGGTTGAATTTCTCTATTTCCCTACGATTCCGGTAAAAGTCACTCTGAATGAATACATTGAACTTTCCAAGCATTTCAGCACAGCAAAGAGCAAATTATTCATTAACGGCATCCTGGATAAAATGGTTTCTGATTTGATAGAAGAGGACAGGATTCATAAGACCGGACGCGGTTTAATCAACTAATTTTTCTCCGCTCATACTAAAGAAAAAAGCTTCGCGTTTGTAAAAGATAAAACAGAGAACCTATCGTGTCAAAATTACTCAGAATTCTTTTTCTCGGTTTCCTTTGCGTAGCACCATATCTCCCGGTTTCAGCTCAGATCGGTGGAGATCATACGTACAAATTTCTCACGCTCAGCAACTCAGCCCGCATTTCCGGACTAGGAGGAAATGCACTCGCCGTGATGGATAACGATGTGACCATTACCCTTGCCAATCCGTCACTGATCACTCCAGAGATGCACAACAAGTTGGCATTGAGTTATGTAAATTACATGACTGGGAACAACGTCGGTTTCGTGATGTATTCGCGTTCTTTCAGTAAAGCAGGAAGTTTTGTAGCCTCTCTCCAGTTCAACGATTACGGTACAACCCAGGGAGCCGATGCAGCAGGGAACAAGACTGGCGAGATCACCGCTTCGGAATATGCGCTGACCGTTGGCTGGGGCAGAACCCTTACCGACCATTTCTCCATCGGCGCCAACGCAAAACTCATTTATTCCCATCTCGATGTATTTAACTCATTTGGCATTGCTGTCGATGTGGCCGGTTCCTATTTTACCAAGGATAAGCTGTTTACTGCTTCCATTATGGCACGCAACATCGGTTCACAGATCGTTCCCTACCGTGCCGGTCAATATGAGTCACTGCCGTTTGAACTTCAATTGGGCCTGTCGCAGGGATTGAAACACCTCCCGCTACGGTTCTATCTTCTTTTCACAAACCTCCAGAGATGGGATCTGAGATATACCGATTCCAACGATCCGAAGAACCAGGTAGATCCGTATACAGGAACGGTTGATGAAAAGAGTGGAATCAGCAAATTTGCCGATAACCTCATGCGTCACATTGTTATTGGCGGAGAGATCACTATTGCCAAAGTTTTCTCAATTCGACTGGGATACAATTACCAGCGCCGGCAGGAGTTGAAGCTCTTTGAACGGACAGGCCTCAGCGGTTTTACCTACGGCGCAGGCTTCAGGGTTAAAATGTTTGACTTCAGTTTCACCCATGCCACCTACCAGGCAGGCAGCCCCAATCCCAACTACATTACAATTGCAGTGAACCTTCAGGAGTTTTCGAAGAAGAAATGAAACAGATCTCCGATTGATCGGAAATCGAATCAATCGGACATTGCCAGCTCCATCCCCGGCTTCCAATATTTCTTAACTTTGTGTCAAATTATCATCCTCAATGCTCGTAACGATTGATCCGAACAGCGGCTTCTGCTTCGGAGTTGTATATGCCATACAGGTCGCAGAACGTGAACTGTTTGAATCTGGTAAGTTGTACTGTCTGGGAGATATTGTGCACAACAATATGGAGGTAAACCGGCTGAAGGAGATGGGTCTTGTCATCATCGACCACAACGATCTGTCCGGTCTCCGCGATTGCAAGGTGATGATCAGGGCTCATGGAGAACCCCCTGAAACCTACCAGGTTGCACGGAAGAACAATATTCACCTGGTCGATGCATCCTGCCCGATCGTTCTTAACCTTCAGCAGGAGGTGAGGTACGGTTTCAAGGATATGATGGCACATAACGGACAGATCGTTATCTATGGAAAAGAGGGACATGCAGAGGTGAATGCGCTCAAGGGTCAGACAAACGGGAAAGCGATTGTAATAGGCGATGAGAGTGATCTGAATAAAATCGATTTTACCAAACCTGTGAGGCTCTATTCCCAAACCACGAAAAGTGTCAATGGCTTCAGGAAGATTGTTTCGATGATTGAGACGAGGATGAAAGAGGTCGATCCTCTTAAAGAGATTGATTTTCAGTGGAATGACAGTATCTGCCGTCAGGTGTCAAACCGGTCCACGTTATTGAAAGAGTTTTCCACAAACTATGAGGTAATCATTTTTGTCAGCGGGCTGAAGAGCTCCAACGGTCTGGTTCTTTACCAGGTGTGCAAGGATATTAATCCAAACACCTACCTGGTTTCCGAAAAGGAAGAGCTCCGGAAGAGCTGGTTTGACGGATTCAACTCCGTTGGGGTGTGCGGAGCCACCTCCACCCCGATGTGGTTGATGGAAGCGGTTGGACAACAGATCAGAGAAATATGCAAATCCGATGTATCTTCATAAATTAACCCTGCATAATTTCAAAAATTACGAGGCGGCAGAATTTGTCTTCAGCAAAAAGATCAATTGTTTTGTTGGAAACAATGGTGTGGGGAAGACCAATCTCCTGGATGCGATTCATTACCTCTCTTTTTGTAAGAGTTATTTCAACCCCAGTGATGCGCAGAATATCCGTCATGAAACGGACTTTTTTGCCATTCACGGCAACTATTTCCGCCAAAACGATACCGTTGAACAGCTGCAGTGTATTCAAAAGCGGAATCACCGCAAGAAATTTTTATTCAACAAAAAGGAGTACGACAGGCTGGCAGATCATATCGGTCAGTACCCTCTGGTAATGATCTCCCCGTCTGACCGCGATCTCATCAATGATGGAAGCGAGCTTCGCAGGCGTTATATTGACAGTGTCATCTCCCAGTTCGACAAACTCTATCTCGACGACCTGATCAATTATAACAAAGCGCTCAATCAGCGAAATGCACTCCTGAAGTCATTCGCCGAACGAAGGTATTTTGATCAGGAATCGCTTGAAATATGGGATGAACAGTTGGAGGCTCTGGGAACAACTATTTTTAACCGGAGAACAAGCTTCCTGGTGGAGTTCATCCCATTGTTTCAGTATTATTTCAGGTTTATCAGCGGAGGCAAAGAGCAAGTGGATATGATTTACCAGAGCCAGCTCCATGGCGGATCAATCGGAGATTTGATGAAACAGGCAATCGCCCGCGACCGTGCTGCCCTCTATTCAACGGTTGGTACCCATAAAGATGATCTGGAGTTTCTGCTGGATGGCTATCCGCTGAAAAGGTATGGGTCCCAGGGCCAGCAGAAGTCGTATGTGATTGCCATCAAGCTTGCCCAGTTTGAATATACGCTGAAAGTCAACGGCTTTAAGCCAATTCTGCTCCTCGACGACATCTTCGACAAACTCGATGATCATCGCGTACAGCAGGTCATCAGGCTGGTGAGTGAAAACAGCTTCGGACAGGTCTTTATCACAGATACGCAGGAGGAGAATATCCGGAAAATCTTCGATCCGTTGGAGATCGAGCATGAAATTTTCAGAATTAACGGAGAAAACTGATGAGAAGATCTAGTGATTACAGTCTCAAAGAAGCCATTCAGGAGTTCCTGAACACCTATCGCTTAGATGAAAAACTCGACGAACGGAAAGTCATTGAATCGTGGGGTGCAGTGATGGGCAAGATGGTGAGCAACCACACAAAAGATATCTATATCCGGAATAAAACACTCTACGTAAAGGTTGATTCTGCTGCCCTGAGAAGTGAGCTAAGCTACGCCCGCGAAAAGATCCGCGATGTGATAAATAAAGAAGCTGGCACGGAGGTAATCACCAATGTAGTTATCCGATAGAGCGAGAAGATTGCTATTTCGCTGTTTATTTTATCTCGCACTTCAGCATCAGCTTCTCTTCAATAGAGCCTTCCAAAACGTCTCCAATTTTAACTGGACCTACTCCTGCCGGGGTTCCGGTGAAGATGAGGTCGCCGGTACGTAGGGTGACAAAGCGTGAAGCCTGAACGATAATGTCGTCAAATGAATGAATCATCAGGGAGGTATTCCCTTGCTGCACCACAATTCCGTTGAGCAAAAGGCTGAAGCTGATTTTCTTTGGGTCAGTGAAGTCTGATTTCGGCAGGAAAGTGCTTACAGGAGCCGAATGGTCAAACCCTTTGGCCGTAAACCACGGCAAACCTGCTTTCTTGGCCCGATCCTGGATGTCGCGGGCCGTGAAGTCAATGCCGATCCCAACTTTGTCATAATACGTACCTGCAAACTGTGGCTGGATGTTTTTTCCCACCTTGCAGATCTTCAGGACCAGTTCGGCTTCATAATGTATGTCGGAAGAAAATTCGGGATAGTAGAAGGGCCTGTTCCGGACCTGAAGGGATGTGTCGGGTTTGATGAAGAAGACGGGTTCGGCCGGGACCTCATTGCCCAGTTCCTTGATGTGTGCATGGTAGTTCCTGCCAATACAAATGATTTTCATGGTCGGTCTTAAAATAGTTTCAGTTTTCCGTCATTATCAGCCGTGAACTTCTCCCTCAGTTTGATGGATGTCACCACCTTCTTGGTATAGAGGGGGAATTCACTTTTCATGATCCAGTCGTAATAAGATGGTTCCGTTTTGAACACGTCGGCTACCCGCTTTCCCTTATGTTTTCCGAAGTTGAACACCTCCTCCTGTTTGGAGTTGAAGATAATATGTCCGACCAGGTCGACATTGGGTGTCTGGTGTGAGAATTCACTCAGAGATTTGACATCGTTCACCACCGGTGTTGAAACATTCCCGTCGCGGTCCTTGTACTCTACCTCCCTGTACCTGTCGAGCTGCGACTTCAGGATCTCGTAGGTGGCTACGGTATCGGCTTCCGCACTGTGGGCATTGATGAGTTCTTTCTGGCAATAGAACTTATATGCTGCTGCGAGGTTCCTAGGCTCCATCCTGTGAAATATGTTCTGTACATCCACCAGGCGCCGCCCCTTCAGGTCGAAGTCCACATCCACGCGAAGGAACTCTTCCACGAGCAGGGGAATGTCAAAATGGTTGGAGTTATAACCTGCGAGGTCGCAGGAGTCGAGGAACCTGGCTAGTTCAGGCGCAACCGTTTTAAATGTCGGACAATCCCTGACATCTGCATTGGTAATTCCGTGGATCGCTGTCGACTCCCATGGTATCTCCATCTCGGGGTTGATCCTGAGGGTTTTGATGTCGGTCGTGCCATCGGGTTGGGCACGAAGAATACAGATTTCGACGATGCGGTCGGTAGCTACTTTAATACCTGTTGTTTCCAGGTCGATGAAGGCCAGAGGCCGGGTAAGGTTTAATTCCATGTCAGAGGGTTTGATTGGTGTCGAATGTTTCCAGATGCCCAACCATTTTGTTTAGAAATTCACCGGCCATTGCACCGTCAACTACCCTGTGGTCGAAGGTGACAGAAAGAAACATCATCAGGCGGATGCCAATGGTATCTCCTTCCGGCGTTTCGATGACAACAGGGCGTTTTGTGATAGAGCCAATTGCAACAATGGCGGCTTGTGGCTGGTTGATAATGGGCGTTCCCATCAGTGTCCCGAATGAGCCTAGGTTGGTGAGAGATACCGTGCCCCCGGCAATTTCGTCGGGAACCAGTTTGTTTTGCCTTGCCCGGTCGGCAAGGTCATTTACCATTTTGGTGATCCCAAGAAGGCTTTTCTGGTCGGCATCCCTGATTACAGGAACAATCAGGTTTGAGTTGGGCAACGCGACAGCCATACCCACATTGATTCGTTTATGCACCAGAACACGTGTGCCATCAACAGAGACGTTGATCATTGGAACATCACGCACCGCTTTGGCAATAGCTTCAATGATAATGGGTGTATAGGTAAGTTTCATCCCTTCCCGCTGGAAGAATGAGTCTTTGTGCTTCTCCCTCCATCTGACGATCGGTGTCATGTCGACCTCAATGAACGAAGTGACGTGCGGAGATGTTTGGACCGATTTTACCATGTGTGTGGCAATCAGCTGACGCACTCTGTCCATCTCGATAACCTGGTCGGTGGGCGAATGAGTCAATCCTTGTGATACCTGCGACTGAGCAGGAAGCGGGGGAGGAGAGGCCTTCCTTTTTTCAACGTAGTTGAGAAGGTCTTGCTTGGTGAGCCGGTCATTTTTTCCGGTTCCGGGGATCGAGCCCAACTCCTGGAACGAGATATTCTCCTGCACAGCAATGCTTCGTACGAGCGGTGAATAAAATCGGGTGCCTCCTTCGTCATGATCATGAGGGAGGTCTTCATGACCGGAAGGTACTTCACAGCTATCTGCAACTTCCGGAGCCTCTTTGGAGGATTCCTCCGCTTGAAATGCCACCTTTGAGTCAATCTCGTCCTTCGTCCCTCGTCCCTCGTCCTTCGTCCCTCGTCCCTCGTCCTTCGTCCCTCGTCCCTCGTCCTTTACTTCAAGTGTGGCGATTATTTGTCCTACCGGGATTACATCGCCCTCCGCAGCCAGTTGTTTTGCAAAAACTCCCGCAACAGGTGATGTCACCTCCGTGTCAACTTTGTCTGTGGCGATCTCGGCAATCGGATCCTCTTCGTTCACAGTATCCCCCTCTTTCTTAAGCCAGCGGGTAAGAGTTGCTTCAATAACGGCTTCGCCCAGGCGGGGTAGAACAATATCGTATGTAGCCATAATAACCTGATTGTAGATTAAAATACAAAGATAGTCATTTTCTTATTTATACGGATTCAAAATAAGATTTTACCTCCGACCCAGGTCCCTGAATCCTTTAAGCATGATATTGACGTCGTTGGTGATTTTATAGTCACGGGCATAAAGGAGGTTGAGACGTGCAATGGCATCACCCGGAACAGGTTTGTTGTGAAAAGCGTCAAACGGGTTCAGGATTCCTCTTTTTATTTCAGGAAGACGGTGAGCTTCTGTCTCACTCATATCCGAATAGCCAACCCACGACCGGAGGTTCAGCAACACCAGGAAAATATTTCGAAACAGGCCAAGTGGATTTTTAACAAGAAAAAACACCAGTGGATAGAGGGCAAGAAGCGTGAAACTTGTTACGACATCCAGGAGGCGTTTATTCCTCCGGTTATCCATTTTGGTGATGGAGTTGATGTCAATCACATAGAGGTCGCCCGAGGTATTGATGGAGTTACTGCCAATGATGCTGAGGCTTTCGGGAGGTGCGATCTTGTAGTCAACCTGCTGATCTTTCAACTCCGACATCTGGTCCATAATCACCTGGGAAGGAACATCTTTTGCACAGAAGATCACTTCATCAATGTTGTGAATCCAGATGACTTCACGGATCTGTCCGAGATGTCCGATGAAGCCATTTGTGTTGTTCCGGTGAGGCTGGTAGCTTACCAGTCCGATAAAACCCGGGTTGATGACTGTTTTCTGAAGGAGTTCTGAAACACGTTCCGCTTCATCCTTCTCCCCGATGATGATAAACCGTTTGTTCTTGTCTTCGTTGATCTGGAACTCTTTCAGGTTGAGGATATGCAGCAGAAAACGGATGGTAAGCATTGAGATCACTCCCCAGAGCGCCCCTAAAATGATAAGGGCTCTGGAATACCGGTAGGTTTCGGGTAGGAGGCTATAGAGAACGAGGATGATCACTGTTCCAACCACCATCCCCTGTGTCACCTTCCGAAGCCGGATCGGCCTGTCATAGCCACCATTGAGGTAAACACTCAGAAGCCATATCAGGATGTAGACCGGAACAGCCACAAATGTAAACAGTAGCGGGTAATGCCCTCCTGACTGAAAGATAAAGTGCTTTTCCCAGTACTCCTTGATAAACCATATTCCTCCGAAGATAAGCACTGAATCGGTGAATGGAAGCGCAATGCGGGTGAGAAACCGTGTGATGATAGAGATCGTGGCCCTGAGGTAGATAGCCAGATTGATCAGCATCGAATACATCCGGGCATTCTTTTTCGAGAAGTGCTTGCGTGCAAATACGATCATCGCATTGTAGAAGAAGAACACGTAGTTTACACTGCTCTTTTTGGTGCTTTCCCCTTTGTAGTGTATGATCCGGGTGCCCGGGAAGTAGTAGTTCTTGTAACCGGCCTGTGTGATGCGGTAACTGAGGTCAATATCTTCGCCGTACATGAAAAACTCCTCATCCAGCAGCCCGATCTCATCCAGAACCTTGGAACGAACCATCATAAAAGCCCCTGCCAGTACATCCACTTCGTGTGTCTTGTTTTTATCAAGATATCCAAGGTGATATTTGTTGAAGAGCTTCGATTTGGGAAAAAGAGAGGAGAATCCAAACATTTTGAAAAAAGCGACAGAGGGGGAGGGAAGACCACGTTTTGATTCGGGAAGGAACTTTCCCTTGCCGTCAATCATCTTAACGCCAAGTCCGCCGGCATCGGGATGTTCATCCATGAAGTTGACACATTTTATAAGCGTATCGTCTTCCAGGATGGTATCGGGATTGAGGATCAGCACGTATTCCCCTTTTGCTTTCTTAATTGCCTGGTTATTGGCTTTTGAGAAGCCTTTGTTATCCTTGTTCTCGATGAGATGTACCTCGGGGAATTTTTCACGAATCATGCGCACGGATCCATCAACAGAGTTGTTGTCAACCACAAATACCTCGGCTTCCAGCCCATTCACCGCTTTACGGATCGAATGAACGCACTGTTCGACGAAATACTTGACGTTGTAGTTGACGATGATGATGGATAACTTCATTCCAGAAGAAAAATCGGATTGTAAAATTATTAAAAATACCCTTGGTCTATCAATATAATAATCTCTTCTATCTGTCGGTCCTCTCCATTGGGATCATAACCGGTTTTCAGATCATATCCAAAAAGTGATGCCAGGGTTTGCCATACAAAGGCAGTGAACTTTCCCCGAAGTTCCTTTACAATTTCAAAGGACGAATTGCCCGTTTGCCTGTAAATCAGTTTGACCAGTATCTTTCCCTGCGAGAAGGTAAGATCTCGGATGTCGTCCCCGAACTGATCTTCCAACTTCTTTTCAGCCTCTTTGGCATACCTCTTTCTATCCCTCTCATTGGTGATTGTATCCATTACAAGCTGAAATTCCAGGAGTTTTTCGCCGGCGAGTTTTGCATAGGGATAAACTTTCTGAATGTTATAAACCAGCCTGCTGTAACGATGTTCCTGGCGACGGTTTTTGAACTCATAAGGTGGGTAGACGTAAGTCGATTTTACCTGAACAAGAGGAACCGTGTCGCCGTCGAGAATTTGCCCGGGAACTACTTTTGGCAACGTGTCAGCCTCCTGTGCCAGCGTTCCGGCAGCAGGAAACAGCAAAAAAAAGAAGAGGAGCGTAAATTTGTTCATCAGCATTCAAAACGCCTGATAATCCGGGTTTATTGTTATGCAACACGGAGCCTTGCCATACTGGTTTTGCGGAAACTTTTTTCTACAAACGCCAGGGTTACCCGCAACGATTTTGCATTTCCCTTCGAAGGAAGTTCAAACATCTCATCTGTCATGATGGCTTCCAGGATCGAACGCAATCCGCGGGCTCCCAACTTGAACTCTATCGATTTCTCGACGATATAATCCAGTGCATCGTTGTCAAAAGTAAGCTTGATGTTGTCCATCTCCAGCAGTTTGATGTACTGCTTCGTGAGTGAATTTTTTGGTTCCAGGAGGATCCGTTTGAGGGTCTCCTTGTCGAGGGAGTGCATAAATGTAACGATAGGCAACCTCCCAACCAACTCGGGAATTAATCCGTAACTTTTCAAATCTACAGGTGAGATATACTGCAGGAGATTCTCCTTGTCGATCGATTCTTTTTTGGCCGATTTGAATCCTATGACATTCGTTTGAAGCCGGTTGGCAATTTTCTTGTCAATCCCGTCAAAAGCACCGCCCGTGATAAAGAGGATATTCTGGGTATTCACCTGGATCATCTTCTGTTCGGGATGTTTCCGGCCACCTTGCGGAGGAACATTCACAACGGCCCCTTCCAGCATTTTCAACAGGGCCTGTTGAACACCTTCCCCGGATACGTCGCGGGTGATGGAAGGGTTGTCGCTTTTTCTGGCAATCTTGTCAATCTCATCGATGAAAACAATTCCTCTTTCTGCCGCTGCTACGTTGTAATCAGCAACCTGGAGAAGTCGGGCGAGAATGCTCTCTACATCTTCGCCAACGTAACCGGCTTCAGTGAGTGCAGTGGCATCTGCAATACAGAAAGGTACGTTCAGCATTCTGGCGACAGTTCGGGCCAGCAGGGTTTTGCCCGTGCCAGTCTCTCCGACGACCACAATGTTGGCTTTTTCTATTTCTACATCGTCACCCTTTGCTTTCTTTGCATAAAAGATACGTTTGTAGTGGTTGTAAACGGCAACGGCAACAATGCGTTTCGCTTCATCCTGGCCGATGACATACTGATCCAGGTAACTTTTAATTTCAGCAGGCTTCAGCAATTTGAAATCGGGAACTGATTTGGTTTTATCAGCAGAAGACTCCTCATCCATGATCACCTTGGCCTGTTGAATGCAATGATCACAAATATGTGCATTGAGCCCGGCGATCAGGATCTGTGTTTCCCGACGTTCACGTCCGCAAAAGGAGCACCGTTCGTTGCTTTTTGCCATTGGCGAGGTTTATTTATCTGATTTGGATTTTACAAGGATTTCATCAATCATCCCATAATCGAGCGCTTCCTGAGATGTCATCCAGTAGTCGCGGTCGGCATCTTTGAGTATCTTGTTGTAGGTTTGCCCGCTATTGAGGGCAATGATCTCATACAGCTCTTTCTTGAGTTTTTGGATCTCCCTGGCAGTAATTTCGATATCGGATGCTTGTCCTTCCGCTGATCCCATTGGCTGATGGATCAGGACACGGGAGTGCTTCAGGGCAGTCCGTTTTCCTTTGGCACCGGCGCACAGCAGAATAGCTCCCATCGAAGCGGCCATCCCGGTACAGATCGTCGCAATATCAGGAGAAATGTATTGCATGGTGTCATAAATGCCCAGTCCGGCATAAACCGACCCACCTGGTGTGTTAAGATAGATCTGGATGTCTTTCCGCGAATCCACCGATTCCAGGAAAAGCAACTGAGCCTGGATAATGTTGGCAACATAATCATCAATGGGAACTCCCAAAAAGATGATGCGATCCATCATCAGCCTGGAAAAGACATCCATGGTAGCAATGTTCAACTGTCGTTCTTCAATGATGGTAGGAGAAATATAGTTTGCAGCAACTGTTTTGTACTTGTCAAGGGACATACTGCTGATGCCTTTGTGACGAGTAGCATATTTTGAGAATTCGTCCATAATTTAGTTTTTCGATATTCAATGTTAGTTTTTCGATTTATCAGGTTAAACGTAAAATTACAGTTTTTTGTTACAACGCCATGAGCGATTAGCGATTAGGGATTTATTTGTTATTTGGGGATTGGTGTTTGGTACTTAGTGCCCATGATCGTGATCATGATCATGCCCGTGGTCGTGATCATGCTCGTGCTCGTGGTCGTGCTCGTGGTCGTGCTCGTGATTGTGTTTCGAAGAGACCATGGTGATGAAGTCCTCATAGCTGATATCGACAGGTTTCAGTGTCACTTTCTCTTTAAATAGTCCCATGAGCTTGGCATCGAAGAGCTGGTCGTTGATTTTCTGAACCTGTTCTTTGTTTTGCATGAAGGCATCCACGATGCTATCGTATTTTTTCGCCATTTCAGGGTCAACAAATTCCTGTGAAACTTGCCTGAGCATGTAGGAGCGGATATATCCCTTGATTTCTTCCTCTGTTACATGAAGGTCGTGTTCCTTGATGACCTTGTTCTCAATGAGTTGCCACTTCATGGATTTGGCAAAAGCGGGAAACTGCTCTTCAATCTCTTCAGGCGACATCTTGTTTTCATCATGCTCGTACAACCAGCGTTTCAGAAACTCTTCCGGGAGTTTCATCTCTGTTGTATCGATCAGGTTTTTTGTAATATCCTGGAAGAGCAGTTTGTCCGTTTCTCCAATAAAACTGGCTGTTGCATCTTTTTTCACCCTTTCGCGAAAATCCTCTTCTGTCTCGATGGTCTCCCCCGGGTACACCTGGGCAAAGAATTCGGCATTCAGATCTGCAGGTTCTATGTGAGTGACCTCCTCAAGTTTAAACGAAAATGAGATGTCGGCATCAGACAACACATCAGCTGGGGCACCGAGCTGTTTGGATGCCTCTTCAGTTGTTCCGAACAGTTCAAGCGGTTTGAAAACAAGGAGCTCTTCTTTTTTTAGTGCGAGCAGATTCTCCTTGATTGCTTTATCTGCGATTTGATCGAGTGATAAAAAGATCTTTTTTGCTTCTGCACCTTCTGCAGGCATTCCATCGGGCGCCAGTCTGGTAGCTGCACCCGAGAGCATATCCGCTTCACCGGCAACTTTGGGGTGTGTATAATTCCCATTGCGTTTTCGGGTATCTTCAATATACCCATCCACCATCTTATCGTCAACCTTTATCTGGTAGTTTTCAATCTCCAGTTCAGGCCCAAGGTTCAGCTTGAACTCAGGAGCGAGGCCAAGGTCGAAATAAAATTCAAACGTTTCACCATCTTCAAAGAGCGCCGTTTTTGTTTTCTCCTTGTTAGCCAGGGGATTTCCCAGTACATCCAGTTTTTCGTCTGACATGTATCCGGCAAGCTGATCGCTCAGAATCTTGTTGACTTCGTCGGCCATCACCGCTTTGCCGTACATCTTCTTAACCATCCCATAAGGCACCTTTCCTGGCCGGAAGCCTGGAATGTTCGCTTTCCTCTGGTAATCCTTCAGGTTTTTTGATACTGCCTGCTGGTAATCATCCGGGGTTATTTCCATTTTGATCGTTGCTGTCAGTTCTCCGGTACTCTCTCTGCTGATGTTCATTGGGAAAAGGTAATTTCGTTAATTTCGTTAGTATCGTTAGTATCGTTAGTATCGTTATTCACGTTATTCACGTTATTCACGTTTTTTGTGCGGATGAAGGGACTCGAACCCCCACGCCCGAAGGCACAAGATCCTAAGTCTTGCGCGGCTACCAATTACGCCACATCCGCGGATCCTGAAAAAGGACTGCAAAGATACATCTTTTGATGAAATAAATTTCGTTTATGAGGCGTTAATACATAAAACCGCATTACTCTTCGATTCATTAACGTTGAAACGTAAAATCCTCATACTGAACCTGATTGTTTGCTGTTTCTCCAATACGATACGATCGCAGGAGATGCTTGGAACGACTATTGGTAATTATGCCGGCATCAACTCAGTCCAGCTTAACCCTTCGGCAATGCTCGGGTCAAAGCAATGGCTGGATATTCAGCTTATAGGCACTGACATTTCAGTGCAGAACAACTACATGTATTTGTCCAAGCATGAGTTTGTGATATGGGATGTTTTCAAATCAGGTTTTGTGCTCCCGTCTCATGATGAAGAGTACGGAACCGAGGTGCGTAACTTTTACCGATACAGCAATACCAACCGGAAACAGTTCTTTATAAATTTCAGAGTCAACGGACCAGGTGCCATGGTAATCTGGAAAGACCATGCATTTGGAATCCACTCGGCAGTTCGTTCCGTCACATCAATCCGCAAACTGCCTTACGACCTGGCGAACTTCTTATACCTGGGACTAAATTACAAACCTCAGCAAGATATTAATTATCAGTCGGATAAGCGTTTTGGGATGACTCACATGACATGGTTTGAGGTTGGACTCAGTTATGCTTACAAGGTTTACGGAAAGGGATTCAACCGGTTGGATGCCGGATTATCCGTAAGGAAACTGTTTGGCCTCACTGCCCTCTACTCTGTCATTGACAACCTGGATTATATGGTGCTGGATGATTCCACGATGCAAGTGAACAACCTCGACGCATCCTATGGGTTTTCTTTACCCGTCGACTACTCGAGCAACAATGTGGGAACTGCAACGGATCCGCTGATAGCCGGAGGTGGCTGGGGATTTGACATGGGTGTGACCTATACCCGTTTGAAAAGGTCACATCAGATGCAATACATCGACAGGCTTTGCGAGCAGCAGTACGAAGACTACCTTTACCGCGTTGGTGTTGCGCTGATCGACATCGGAGGAATAAAATTCAAGCATCGTGCCCAGACCTATGCAATCGACAATCAGGCATCTTACTGGGAAAACCTCACCCAATTCGATTTCGGGACCATTGACCAGCTGATGGATACCATCAGTTATCAGTTTTACGGGGATCCCAACGCTGCTTATGTGAATGACAAGTTTACTCTTTGGCTGCCATCCGCACTCAGCGTGCAGTTTGATTACCATTACCACAATAACTGGTATGTCAATGCAGCTCTAATCTTTCCTTTTCAGCTAAGTAAGATCTCCCTGGCACGGCCAGCCTTACTTGCCGTGACACCCAGGTATGAATCAAGCTGGTTTGATGCCAGTCTCCCTGTTTCGCTTTACAACTGGTATCAGCTGAGGGTAGGTCTGGCTTTGCGGTTCTATGTGCTCACAATCGGAACCGAGAAATTAGGTCCCTATCTTGGATTCAGTAATTTCAACGGCATGGATCTTTATTTTTCGATCAAAATCCCGTTGGAAAAAGGGGCCTGTGGACGGCGAATGTCAGGCTCCTGTCCTGCATACGATAATATCAAGCCCATGAAGTTATAGGGATTTTACATCAAGGGCATCCCGGAGGGCATTTCCAATCAACATAAAAGCAAGAACCAGCAACATGATGGCGATGCCGGGCATAATGGCCAGATAGGCGTAATCAAGTATGATGTAGCCGTAGTTCTCTTTGATCATTGATCCCCAGGAAGGTACAGGAGGCTGAACCCCTATTCCCAGAAAACTTAATCCGGCTTCTATCAAGATTGCTGAGGCGAAATTGGCTGCAGAAATGACAATCACTACGCCCATCACATTTGGCAGAAGGTGGCGGGTAATGATTCTGAATGAGGAAAATCCAAGTGCCTTCCCGGCCTCCACAAACTCTTTTTCACGCAGGCTGAGGATCTGACCTCGAACTACCCTGGCTACTTCCACCCACATCGTGAGCCCAACGGCGATAAATACCTGCCAGAATCCTTTTCCAAGTGCAAACGTGATGGCAATCACCAGTAACAGGGTGGGGATAGACCAGACTACGTTGATAAACCACATGATTACATGGTCAACCCAACCCCTGAAATAACCGCCGATGGATCCGATCAGGATGCCCAGAACCAGGGAGATGAAGACAGAAATGAAGCCTACCGAAAGGCTGATCCGGGCTCCGATAACCAGCATGCTAAGGATATCCCTGCCGAAACGGTCTGTCCCAAACCAATAGGTCCGGGAGGTCCTCTTTGCTTCAGGACGTTCCGAAAGAAAGTCAACAGCAGATATCCTGTTAAAGCCCCCCTGGTCATCGGGCATGTCAATGAAGCCATCCTGAACAGGATAGGCGTCACAGCGACTCTTCTGCCCCCATATCATTCGGTGAAGGAGATGGCTCCGTTTAACCGGGGGCTCTTTCGGTACAAGAATGAATGTTGCCGTATATCCCGGTTTTTTTAAACCCATCTCCAGGCACTGATCATTGACGAATGGGGTAGGGTCGGGGGTAATAAGATATCCAAGGAGAGCGATCAGGAGTACGACACCGATAAAAATCAGGGATCCGAAACCCAGTTTATCCTTCCGAAAGCGTTTCCAGGCAAGGGAAGAGAGGGAGGCGGAGGAAATATAGGTAGTTTTGCGAAAGAGCATCGGAAAAAGTTTCAAGAACCAAATGCCAAATTACAAATATATTTTGGAATTTATTTTCTTGAATTGTATTATCTTTGCACCCTCGAAACGGTGGTTGTAGCTCAGTCGGTTAGAGCATCAGATTGTGGTTCTGAGGGTCGTGGGTTCGAATCCCATCATCCACCCGGTAATCTCCCGGTCATTTGATTATCAGATGACCGGGAGATTTTTTTACCATATTTCTCTTTATGCGTCAGTGGAAATGAAACCGTGTTGTTTTCTTCATTTGACTGCATGGGGTATAGCGGCATGTTGCACCGGGCGGTACTGCGCAGCAGGCCCCGTCAGGGGCCTGGGTGCTAGATTCAATCCCGTAAACATCGCACCGAAAATGCATTGGCCCGATAGCTGGGATAATAAGACACCGAGTAATTGAATTCGTTTAATCCATGACTCCACGCCTTATACGGTCCATGAGACGTTGAACTCCACATAATTGAGGCAAAATCAGTGAATCGATGGTTTTGATTGAAAAACTCAACACCAGCTAATAGGACATTAAAACCGGAATATCCAGTGTAAAGCAAAGGACTCCCTGCAAAGGCGTTGCCTTGATATACAGCAAATAACTGGGCCCAATCTGCTTCTGAAGGCACGTGCCAGCCTGGAGGACAAAGCCCCTGGATCTCCTCTGTATCTTCGTAACGCATCAGTTCATCCCATTGGTATAGCGCAGAGCGCAGGGCACAGAGCTCAGGGATATCATTGTAACAATATTTTTCGGGGATGCAGTTATCCCTTTGACTTTGAGAACCAGAAATCTGAACGCCATAATTCAGGTTGGCAGCCAGCCAGCACTGGCTTCCGATTTGAACAGTAGAATATTTTTTATTATCCCGAATGTCTGTCAATGAATCGCCACAGGATAAAGGTACTGGATTAATCACTGTTATTGCTCTAGTTGCATTATTACTGCAGTTAAACAGATTCGTATAGGAATAAGTGACCGAATGTAATCCTGTTCCAGCGATCGAGGGATTAAATGTCCAACCTGTCTCACTTGTCCAACTTGTCCCATTTCCACTATATGTACCTCCCAAAGGAACACCTCCTTTGAGTTTAAATGGCTTGGCGTTTAAGGTAGTTATCGAATCAAAGCAAACAAGAAAGCTGACGTCAGGAGCTTCTCCAACCGACATGGTGATAAAATTTGATGTGGCTGGATTATTGGTTATGCATTCTGCATTCGATGTCAACGTGCAGGACACGAGGTCCCCATCTACTGGAATGTATGTGAAATCTGGATTGTTGGTCCCAACGTTGATTCCATTTACTTGCCACTGATATGCTGGCATTACACCACCATTGACTGGAGTTGCAGTAAATGTGACGGGTAATCCTTCGCAAACAGGATTATTCGAGGCGGAGATCGAAATTCCAACAGGTAATAATGGAATGACAATCATTGCGATCGGGATGCTGGTTGCAGGATTTCCCTGGGTACAGGTCTCTGACGAAGTCAGCGTGCAGGTCACTACATCATTATTTAGCGGAATAAAACTGTATGTTGGACTGTTAGTACCAACAATCAATCCGTTCACTTTCCAATGATAGGTTGAAATGTTTCCCGGATATGTTGGGTTCGCTATGAAAGTAACCAAAGTTCCAGCACATACATCATTGGCAGTAGGTGAAACCGTAACTCCCACCGGCAGATTTGGATTCACGATCATGATGATAGTGTTTGAAGTTGCCGGGTTATTGGATATGCAGGTTGGAATCGAGGAAGTCATGGTACAATTGACCAGATCTCCATTTAACGGTGAATACATAAATGTCTGGATGTTGCCACCCGAATCGATTCCATTTACTTTCCACTGGTAATTGGGATTAGTTCCAGGGTTGGTGGGTGTTGTCGTAAATGTGACAAGAGTTCCTTCACAAATATTATTGACAGAGGCATCTATAACAACTTTTGACGAATCACCTGGATTTACCGTCACTGTAAAATTCACAGGGGAACCCGTACAGCTTCCGACTTTAGGGGTAACCGAATAGGTAACTAATCCGGCAGTTGCTATATGATTTGTCAGCATCTGGCTGATCACCAATCCTGAATCTGGAATAAAACCCGTGATGTTGCCTGTTGTGAGAGTAGGCAGCCAATGAAATAGTGTTCCGGTTATGTTGGAGGTCAGATGAATATTGGTGGATTCGCCGGAACATATGGTATCCGAAATAATATTATTGGATATTTGAGGAGCAGGAGTGGTTGCCAGCTGAACTGTGTCGGTACATACGCAACCGTTTGGACTGGTTACCATTACAAGGTATGTTCCTGCCTGAATTGTAGTATAGGTTTGTGAATTCCCGACAGGCAATCCTGTAATGGCATTTTTCCAAAGGTAACTGCAACCGAAACAGGATCCGGCATCAAAGGTCACTGAATCACCATTGCATATTATCTTATCATCTCCTATAGAAGGTATATATGCAGGCAATATTTCAATTTGGCGGATTACGGTGTCGTATCGCATGTCGATGTGCCGAACAATAAAACTTACAGTATAGTTTCCAGGTAATGAATAAATATGCGAAGGTGATAATCTATTCGAAAAATTTGCCTGGCCTGAACCAGGATCACCAAAATTCCACCAGACACTATCCACCTGAGGCCAAACTACGCAATTAAAAAAGACTGGTGAGCCCTGGCATTGACCGGCATGATGAATATATGCATAATATTTTTGCAAAAATTGAGGAACACTTCCTATGGCTTTACGTCCTCCTCCGCCTAAATAAACTGCATTCTTATGATAACCGCAACCATCTCCATATACTGATGGATTTTCAATCACATGAAAATACAGATTTTGATTTGTCATTCCCGGTCCTGTAAGATCGTGCGGAGGAACATATATTTTTCCGTCCGGGCCCATTTGAAGGTATAGATATGCACCATAACCTAACAGAAATTCGCTTTGCAGAAATTGCAGGGAGTCCGTTTTTGTAACATCATATTGATATAGTGATCCACCGGTCGTGTCAGGGTTATAATCATTGTTTGAAATGTATAAATATTTGCTGTTGATTGAAAATTCTACTCCATGGGGAGGCTTATTTGGATATGGTGTACCTTGTTGGGGAATAAATGTAAATAATGGAATAACTGCTCCTGTATTAGAATTAAAATTACATACTTCCACTGAATCACCTTGACAAATTACAAGTTTTGAGCCGTCCGGTGAAATCTTCATTTGTCCACCACCCGCTCCAAGAGTTAAAAGAAAACTTGGACTTAGAACGGGTGTAGGACTAATGCCTGAGGAGGTAACAAGGTAGGAGGCAAAGGCATTCTGATAAGAATTCTCTTTTGTCATCACAACCCATATATCTTGATTGTTATGATGTCTTATCGACGTAATATGCTCACATGCATCATTTGCTGTGGGTATAGGGATATTTTTGGCAAATGGCCTTATATCACCAAGCCCACCGTTCAGTCTCATATCTAAAACTGAATAATATAAACCGTAATATGGAGGATTGAAACTGCCGTTACCTACTGTAAATATATAATAGCAGCTATCCTCTCCCAATTTAGGAATGGCAAGAATTGCCTGACCAATAGAAGATCCACCTAAAAGACCAGTACCGTTGGGCATGGGTTGATTATTCCGGTTCCATATCTTTTCATAATCCCCGTAAAATAACAAAGATCCAATTGAATCTGCTACGCTTATCGATACTCTCACATTTGCGAGCATTGCACTGGTTAATATGGGAACAGGGATGCCAGAATTAAAATCCATTGCTGCAAAATTTTTTGTTTTTTCGTCGGGTAGGTCAGGGGCATTACTACCCCTTCCCCCCCTAAGAACCATACGTGCGACTTTCACCGCATACGGCTCAAGCTCTCCTAAGCCGGTTTTAACCGACCAGCAATATACAAAAGATCAAGCAATGTGTTTTCGTTTATCTTTTAAAAAGAAATAGTTATCCCAATCGTGGTCAAAGGGATTGGCCTCGCCATTGATAAGTGTATGGCGTCGGATGTGAATCCTTCCTGCAAAACGAAGCAGAATGATCTTCCCATCCGGGAAAGTACAGAAGAACTGCCATTTACGGCTTTCAATTCTCATGAAGTACTTATCAACAATTACCCGGGAACCGAGGTTGTTGTGCCTTTTCTTTGCCCAATTCCAGATATAGCGCCAAATGATCATATCCAGCCTGTAAAAACACTCCTTG
>JACZJJ010000034.1 GCA_014860625.1 Bacteroidales bacterium
TCAAGCTGACCTGTTGAGGTTTATATACAATCTGCCCTGTTTGCGCATTGGCCCAGGCAAGGAGGTTCTCAAGCAATTCAAAAGCTCTTTCTGATGAGGTTTTAATTGTATTCAATAACCCTGCTATCCGCTTCTCATCCAGTCTTTTATAATCCTGGATCAACGCATTTGTGAGACCCAGAATGGCATTAAACGGACTCTTGAGGTCGTGGGCAATGATCGAAAAGAATTTGTCTTTGGTATCGTTTGATTCCTGGAGGGCATGGGTGAACTGCTCGAGTTCAGCTTCCGTTTTCTTGCGGTCGGTGATATCGCGCACGATCCCAATAAAGGAGATCTCATCGCCGGCTTTTACTTCTGAAAGGGATAGTTCACAAGGAAAGAGATCGCCCCCTTTACGTCTGCCGTTAAATTCAAAGATCTGCCCAAGAATAGTCGAAACACCGGTTTCGAGATAATTCCTAATCCCTTTCATAAATATGGCGCCGTATCTTTCGGGGATAAGCTGGTCTATCGTTTTATGATGAATCTCTTCACCCGTATACCCGAAAATTCGTTCTGCAGCGTCGTTAAACATCTGGATGCGCCCTGCTGAATCAATAGAGATAATGGCATCAATCGCTGTCTCTGTGAGTTTCCTAAACCGCTCTTCGCTCTTTTTCAGCGAAAGTTCGGTCTTTCTCCGCTCGCTGATGTCGATCCCCATTCCCACAAGATGTGTGGCTCCATTGTCCTGTATCTTTTTCCCGGTAAAATAATAAGGTGTACTTGTCCCGTCTTTGGCAACGAAATCAGCCTCTACAGTTGAGTATCCTGTTTGGAACACCTCTCCCACGCTGGCTGCAAGTTTTCTTTTGTCGGGACCCTGAAACAATTCCAGTGCATGAATCACTGAGAGTTCTTCAACAGAGTATCCTGAAACCTGTTTAAATTGCTGGTTCCATTTTACAAAATACCCCTGGCGGTTCATGACATAAAAAATGCCAGGGAGGCTGTCGATCGTCGTATCGAGGATTATACCAGCCATCTTGCTATTGTTTGATACAGTTCTTTTGTTTTAATTGGCTTGGTAATCAAATCGTTGCAGCCTGCCTCCATCGCTTCCTGACGGTCCGATGGCATCGCGTAGGCAGTTTGGGCAATCACCGGGAGGTTCGGATTGGATGCCCTGATCTGTGCTGTCGCTTCATATCCATTCACGATCGGCATTTTCAGGTCCATTAGGACCAGGTCAATTTCAGGATGTTCGGAGCACAACTGAATTGCCTCATGTCCGTTTTTGGCCCAGAGGATATGGCATCCTTTTCCGGTCAGCAGGATCTCCATCAGTTCAAAGTTCGACTCTTCATCTTCGGCAACCAGGATGATTTTCCCCGATAGGGTTAATTTCTCATCAGGTTGTTCAACCGGCAATTTTCTCTTTTCGCTCACCATCTCACCCTCAAGCGGGATGTTGACATGGAATGTCGATCCCTTTCCCTCTTCCGATTCCACCCAGATAGAGCCACCCAGGAGCTCAGTCAGTTTTCGTGTGACCGACAATCCGAGCCCGGTTCCACCGTGGGTTCGAGTATGAGATTCATTCGCCTGGCGGAAAATGTCGAAGATGATCTCCCGAACAGGTTCAGGAATTCCGATTCCTGTATCCCTTATCCAAAGTTTCAGGATAGCCCGGTTCTCCTGAACATCTTTCCTGGCCCCCCATTCCACCGAACCTTCGTTGGTGAATTTCAGCGCGTTCTTCAGCAGGTTCATCAGGATCTGTTTGAGTTTCTCCTTGTCGGTAAGCAGCCAGATATCCAACTCTTCCTCCCCCTGGATAAACCGAACATCAAGGTGCGCCTTCTTTATTTTCCGCTTCTCCTCTTTCACTGCCTCATTGATCTGGTCTAAAAAAGGAAGGAGCTGAATGTTTGTTTTTGTTACTTCCACCGATCCGCCTTCCAGTACCGAAATGTTCAGGATATCTTCGATGATCTCCAGAAGATGCTGCCCCCCCCGATGGATGTGGGAGAGGCATTCAAGAACCTCATCCATCGGGGTCTCTGCGTCAATCAGCTGGGAGAAGCCGATCACTGCATTCAAAGGTGTGCGGAGCTCATGCGACATATTTGCGAGAAAAGCTGATTTGACCCGGTCTGATTCCGTTGCTTTTTCAAGAGCCCTTCTCAAGTCGCTCTCCGCTTTTTTCCGTTCAACGGAGATGCTGATCTGCTGGGAGATCATCTCCAGCATCGTGAGGTCATTCTCTGTGTAAGCATTTTCATCCGTATAACTCTGAACAGCAAATACTCCAATCACGTTGCTTTTCACCTGCAATGGAATCCCAAGCCAAACCCTGGCCTTCTCTCCAATGGTCTCAATTTTCCCTGATGCCGCCAGTTCATCCAGGTCAGCCCGTTTGCCCAACAACGGCTTCCGGGATCGGATCACGTAGGCAGTAAGTGTTTTTCCTGCCGGGAATGAAGTAATGCTGTCTTTCTGATCGGCAAAATAGGGAATAGAGATCTGATCCGTATCCTTATCGTACATGGCAATGTAGAAATTGGTTGTATCGATGAGATCTGATAATTGTTTCTGGATAAACATGACCAACTCTTCCAGATTGATGGTTGTATTGGTATAGGTAGAGATGTTGTAAATGATTCTCTGAATTTTATCAGATCTGTCGCGACCCATATAATCCCCGATTTGCTTCGCGATCGTGATGATCAGCTCCTTCTCTTCCTGTAAGAGGGTTGTTGAACTGGTTTGGTTGGGGGATCTGGTGATGCCAATATCCAGCCGGCCTACTTTTCGGCCATTGTATAAGATATCAGAAACATAAAGATATTTGCTGTCGGGACAATTCTTCGTCTGGTAAATCTTTCCGTCGATCTCCAATTTGCAGCAGGTATGCTCGGAATCCTGAAAACCCATAGGTATCATGTCGACAATCCCCTGGGCATATTCCCCAATCGAAGAACTAATCTCCGCGATGATCGCTATATTGTGGAGCACATTTAATTCCTTGATCCGTTCCTGAAGTTCCCGTTCATTTTCCATCCGTTGGAAAGCAATTCCCAGGGTGGACCCGATCTCTTCAAAAAACATGATCTTTGAGAGGTTGAAGCAGTTGGTCGATCGATCATTCAATTGAAGCAGCCCAACCACCTCATCGCCTGCGTAAAGAGGAATAAGTGCTAGAGATTCATATCCCTCACGCCTGCACCTGTTTCGAGAAAACAGTTGGCTGTATAACTCAGGAAATTCTGCAATAAGCTTAGAAGTGGAGTTTGTCCAGAAACTCCTCTTCCCTGAATAAAACGGATTTGACTGATCAATCCGCCCTCGGATAATCCTGCCACACATACAATCAAGCTGTAGCTTGCCATCTTCATCCTCAATGCGATTCCCACTCGAATCCCTGGAGCACAGGGAGCTCTCTTCCTGAGTGAATTCAGAATCGAATCCAGTGACTTCAAAATAGGGATAATCCTTTTCGTTTTTGATCCGGACGCCAATCGCCTCAATACCTGTAAACACCTTGATCTCAATAAGAATATCATGGATCAGTTGTTGCCATACATTTTCCCGGTTTAAAATCGCCAGTATCCTGTTGGTTAACAGTCGTCGGTTAGCCGCTTCCTTGCGCTCAATAGCGTATAAGATTATTCTGTATAATAACTCTTCATTAAACTGATCTTTCACAAGAAAGTCCTGAGCTCCTTTCTGAACAGCTGTAATACCTATCAATTCATCTTTTAACCCAGTAACGACGATGACAGGTAACGTTGGTTTCTTTTCCAGGATTTTCTCAAGTGTTTCAATTCCCTGACTGTCAGGCAATCCCAGATCTGCCACAACAACATCAATCTGACCTGAACCAAGTTGTTCAAGCCCTTCAGCTAATGTACCTGCCTGGAGTATATCAAAATTCCTGTGGGGCTGGTTCTTCAGAAACTCCTGGATCAACCGGGCATCGCCGGGGTTGTCTTCGATCAGGAGGATTTTGATTGTTTCGGTTTTCATGGTTTAGGTTATTAGACTATAGGCTGTCAGGCTGTTAGGCTGTTAGGCTGTTAGGCTATTAGGCTGT
>JACZJJ010000035.1 GCA_014860625.1 Bacteroidales bacterium
TCAAGCTGACCTGTTGAGGTTTATATACAATCTGCCCTGTTTGCGCATTGGCCCAGGCAAGGAGGTTCTCAAGCAATTCAAAAGCTCTTTCTGATGAGGTTTTAATTGTATTCAATAACCCTGCTATCCGCTTCTCATCCAAACTTTTATAATCATCGATCAGGGCGTTGGTCAGCCCGAGAATGGCGTTAAACGGACTCTTCAGGTCGTGGGCAATGATGGAAAAGAACTTGTCCTTGGTGATGTTTGATTCCTGGAGGGCAGTTGTGAACTCCTGTATCTGCATTTCGGTTCTCTTACGATGGGTAATATCCCGCACAATTCCTATAAAGTTCGTCTCGCCACCGGACCGTACCTCAGACAGAGAAATCTCCAATGGAAAGATCGACCCGTTTTTACGTTTCCCTTTAAATTGGAAGACCCTCCCAAGGATGGTTGATTTTCCTGTTTCGAGGTATTGGTCAATCCCTTTCATGAATATCTTTCCAAACCTTGCCGGGACAAGCAGGGACATCGGCCGGCCGTAGATCTCCTTCGCATCATACCCGAACATCTCTTCGGCTGCATGATTGAACAGCCTGACAAGACCCTTCGCATCAATGTTGATGATGGCATCAGAAGCTGCTTCAGTAAGGTTGCGGAACCGCTCTTCGCTCTCACGGAGAGATACCTCAATCTGCTTCCGGTTAATTGACAAGCCGATCTGGCCTGAAACGAATTCAAGCACCTCCTTGTCCTTTTCCAGATATGCCCGCTCATCATCGTAGCTCTGTACCACAAAAGCGCCAATCACTCTTCCATCCATACGTAATGGCACCCCCAGCCAGGAGGCAGCCGGAGTTCCCACCATGTCGATGACACCTGTACGGACCAGTTCAAGGATCTCATTCCTGTTAATCAATACGGATTTGTCCTGGCTGATCACATATCCCGTCATCGATTTTTCTGCAGGCCAGGAGGTCAGATCATCATTCTGGTCCATATTATAAGGAGTGGACAGCATACCCGTTGGTTCATCAAAGAATGCCAGATAAAAGTTCGTGGTATCCACCAGGATTCCCAGCTGCGCGTGTATGATCCCGATCAATTCTTCCAGATTACTGGTTGTGATAACAGCATTTGAGATATTGTAGAGGACTGTTTGAAGCCGTTCTGCATATATTCGTTCTGTGACTTCCTGCACCTGCAGCAGATACCCTGACAGAGCTTTGTTGTCGCCTGAATGGATCGGGGTGATGATATATTCCATGTCGGTTCTCCCTGTCCTTGTGGTTCTGTAAAGACCCAGCTCATTCACTTTGTCAAAATCAAACTCAGCATGATAAAACACAGTTTCGCCCTGCCGTAGTTTTTTCTTTTGTTCCACTTTCAAACTGGTCCCCGAAAAGAGGTTGAATCCTGTCGAACTATCATCCTCAATTCCGAACATCTGAAATGAGGTTCTGTTGGCGGTTATCTGTATTCCATCAGCATCATACAGTTCGATCCCGATGGGCGACTGTTCGAAAATGGTGCGGAACCGCTCTTCACTTTCCAGCAATGCAGCCTGGGTCTGTTTACGAATGGTGATATCGCGAAAAACACCAAATGTGCCGGTGAATGTTCCCTGTTCATCCATCTCCGGTGTAGCGGTGACAAGCAGGGTACGCCGCTGGTTTTCGTGGGTAATGATGTCGAGTTCATAGGTTGACCGTTCTGCCCGTGCCCGCTTCGAAGATTCCTCTCTCATTACTGCCAGTTGTTCCGGCACCAGGAACTGGGTTACATCGCGTCCAACAAGCTTTCCCGGAGGAACCCCGAATATCTTCTCAGCCGCCGGGTTGGCGAAGACAAAGCATTCTTTCGTATCGACAAACCCAATTCCTTCTCCCTGGTTCTCAATGATCAGCCGGTATTGTTTCTCTTTTTCACGAACCTCATCCTCAAGCAGTTTCTGCCTGGTGATATCAATTCCCATACCGACCAGGTGCATGGTACCATCCATTTCCACTGCTTTCCCCGTGAAATAATAGGGCGTTGCCGATCCGGTTTTGGAAATAAAATCGGCTTCAACATCAGAGGCACCTTTGACAAACACCTCTTCTATCCGTTTAGCCACTCTCTCTTGGTCTGCTTCCCGAAAAATGTTGAGAGCACTCATCCCGGCGAGTTCCTGGGCGGAGTATCCGGAGACCTCTTCAAAGCTCCTGTTCCATTTAACGAAATCACCTTTGTCGTCAATAACATAGAATATTCCGGGCAGGCTGCCGAGTATGGTTTCTGGTATCATTTCAGACATATGCATCAATTATTACAGAGTTCATTTTATCAGATCGGTTCTTGTGAAGATGAAACTGGAAATTGGAAATTGGAAATTGGAAGAGTAAATCTAAATGTACTACCCTTCCCCAGTTCACTCTCCACCCATATTTTCCCTCCATGCTTTTCCACGAACTCCTTGCAGAGAATCAATCCCAATCCGGTTCCTTTTTCATCTGCTGTTCCGCGGGTGCTAAACTTGCTGTCAATCCTGAATAGTTTATCTATATCCTCTTTGGAGATGCCAATTCCCGAATCCCTGACGGATATCTCACAAAAATCATGGTTTGGTGTTACAATAATGTGGATCTTGCCTCCAAACGAGGTGAATTTCACGGCGTTGGAGATCAGGTTTCGCAAAACGGTCAGAATCATATCCCGATCGGCAAGCACC
>JACZJJ010000036.1 GCA_014860625.1 Bacteroidales bacterium
GAATACAGGATTGAAGTATGTTGAAGATTGAGCCAGACATAGCGTTTAAGAAAGCCCTGAAGCGAAACGGTGGAGCATCCCTGAATGAGTGTATTCAGTGTGGCACCTGTTCGGTAGTATGTTCGCTGGCTCCGGACGACAGGCCATTTCCCCGCAAGGAGATGATATGGGCTGCATGGGGACTGCCCGGCAAATTATTGGCCAATCCCGACATATGGCTCTGTCATCAGTGTGGCGATTGCAGTACACATTGTCCGAGAGGCGTAAAACCTGCTGACGTCCTCTCCTCCATCAGATTGCTCAGCTATCGCCATTATGCCCGTCCCTCCTTTTTTTGGTCGCTGGCAAACAAGCCTGCATGGCTTCCAATAGCTGTTTTGTTTCCCACAATCATCATTTCATTGATCTTGTTTCTTGCGGGCACATTCGCCATCCCGGAAGGAGAGGTAAACTACGCTGCGTTTTTCCCGCATGCCTGGCTGAACAGTTCATTTACGCTTATTACACTTTTGGCTTATGGGATGGCAGCTGTTGGATTTGTCAGATTTTGGAATGACCTTAAAGCAGCCTTTCCAGAACGGAAACCAACCATAGGATTCTGGAGAAGTCTTTGGCAGGTAAAGGGGGACATGTTGTTACACAACAGGTTTGGCGAATGTACGGCCCAGCGATCCAGGAAGGTGGCGCACCTGTTGGTATTCTATGGATTTGTTTTGCTATTGCTGGTAACAGCCTATGCCATAGTGGCTGCCATCACACACAACTACCCGCTTACACGTTTTAACCCATTTAAGATCGTTGGCAATATAGCAGCGCTCATGCTCACAATTGGTTTGTGCATCATGCTCATCAATCGCCTGAAAAAATCCGATATCTATGGAAACAGCAACTATTCCGACTGGTTGTTGCTGATCTCAATGTTCCTTTTGACGATCTCCGGGATCGTGGTTCAGACTGCCCGCTTTCTGGACTGGGGATGGGCTTACTACCTCTATTTCTTCCACCTTGTGTGCGTATGGTTCGTAATCATCTACCTGCCATACACCAAGTTTGCTCATATGGTCTACAGGGTTCTTGCGCTCACCTTTGCCAACTCTATCGGGAGGAGATAATCATCTGCTGGTGATTTCATTCTTCCATTAATTCCAGGTAGTTCTTCACAAAATAGACCCACTGATCCAGCCGGTCATACAGCTGTGGAGTTGAAGGATATGGGATGAGCACGTCGGGGGCAATGCCAATGTTGTCGATAGGCATATCAGGCAAACGGCGGGAACGGGTCATCGGGAAGGTCAGCTCGTAATTTCCGGAAGGGAAATCTTCACCAACTGCATTGGAATAGTCCAGCACACCCGCAGTATTTTGGTTCCCAAATAGAATCACCTTGTCACTCTCTTTTGCCGCCAGAAGGAACTGTTCAGCAGAGGAACCGTTGTTTTCGTTGAGTATGATCCCTACTCTCCGGGGATAAGCATAAACAGTGTCTCTAACAACCCTCTCATCACCTCCCATCATGGGATGAATGACAAAACCACCCATATTTTTTCTCATTTCATCAAGAAGGATGTTCGTCCACCTGATTCCCTCCTCTCCATCCTTGATCTCACCATTTTCCAACGCATTTTGAAAAAACTGGATATTGGCCGGGGTAGCATACCATTCAACTCCTTTGCTTTCATACGGACGGGAATAAATGAGCTCAGCGAGAGGCTGGTAAAAGTTATCCTGACCACCCCCGTTGTTGCGGATGTCGATGATCAGATTTGGGCGGGAAGTGATCTCTTTCCAGTGTTTCCCTACCAGTATTTCCGAATCGTCATCCATGAACGATGGGATCCTGAGATAAAACGTGCTGTCTGTTAAACTCAAAGCTAACGGGTAGGTATTGCTCCCGTTGGGGAATTCGGGTAGGTAGGAGTAGAGTAACGCTTTGTCGGAGACCTCTGAACCCGATTGCCGGACAAATCGGGTGTTGTCGTGCAGTTCCAGGATTCTTTCATCCAGTCTGAGTGATGCCAGACCACTGATGGGTCTGAAATTAGTGTAATCGGGAAATGAGATCAGGTCAAACTCATATTCCGACTTCAATGTAAATTCAAACATCACCTGATTCGGCTCATAGCCTGCGTATTGAATGGCAATTCCGTAGAATTTTTCGTCTCCGGGTTGATTCAGAATCGCGATTTTCCCCCTGAATGTCTGCCAGATACCTTCCACTGACCCATCCTTGGCAGCAAGCGACTGGATCGTTTCATCCGTCAGCTGAACATACCTTGGTTTTGACTGTTCTTTCTCCCCTGCGGTTGAGTTTTTCGGATGCCATTTCCGATGGATCCTCAAATGGTAATCCCTGAACCAGGTCACATATTGATTCAGATATGTTCTGCAGGAATCGGGATAGAGATTGATTTTTTCCCGAAGCTGTTGCTCCAGGGCATGAAGTTCATTGGCTGTTTCTGATGTGACTTTATCCGAATAACCAGGATAGTCGGCTTCTATCTTCTTGACCAGGTAATCGAAATCACTGAGGCAGTCATTTGTTTGGGCCGAAATTGAAATAGAGATCAGGAGAGTGGAAATTAGCAGGACGAGGGATTTCATAGTTACAGGTTTATTTTTTCATGCATATATTTTGATCACTTGTTGATGGCTCAATTAAAATGTTAAAAATACAAATTTAATAGAGGCAAATACAACGGGGGAGGTTTCAAAATGCTATCTTTGCACAATCAAAAACGCTGGATGTTTAGTTTAAAAATGGATCTTGTGAAGTAAATAACCTTTGGTATCTGGCCTTAGGTTATCCCTCAATTATACTCAGGCATATTCTTGTCGGAGGTATTATCTTTTCAATATATCAACAAAAGTTTCAGGCCTGGCAAGGGAATTAATCTATCTTATGCCAGGGTTTCAACATCATAAATTTAACAATCATGAGTAACGAGAACAGATCAATTCACGAATTTGACTTTAATTTAATCTGCGAATATTTTTCAAGTATTGAACGGCAAGGCCCCGGAAGCCCCGAAGTCACCGTTCAAGCCTTGAGTTTTATCGATCATCTTACCAGCGAATCCCGTGTTGCAGATCTTGGTTGCGGTACAGGCGGTCAGACAATCGTGCTGGCACAACATGCACCGGGACATATTACAGGGATCGACTTGTTCCCCACTTTCATTGACCGGCTGAACGTTAATGCCGGTAAATTAAACCTTCAGGATAGGATAACGGGAGTTGTAGGCTCGATGGACAATCTTTCATTTCAGAATGAAGAGTTAGACCTGATCTGGTCGGAGGGAGCGATCTATAATATCGGTTTTGAACGGGGCTTGAACGAATGGCGGAGATTCCTGAAACCAGGAGGCTATATTGCCGTTTCAGAAGCAGCGTGGTTTACCGAAGAGCGGCCTGCCGAAATCGAGGAGTTCTGGCAGGATGCCTACCCTGAAATAGATACGATCTCAAATAAGGTAGGCCAGATGCAAAAAGCCGGATATATCCCGGTTGCTACCTTCATTCTGCCAGAAACTTGCTGGACAGAACAATTTTATGTTCCGCAAGAAAAGGCACAGGAGGCCTTCCTGAAGAAATATGCAGGGAATAAAACAGCTGAAGAGTTCATTGAATACCAAAGACATGAAGCGCGATTATACGACAAGTATAAAGCGTATTATGGGTATGTGTTCTTTATCGGGAAGAAGATTTAGTTACTCATAGTTGTTTTATCATTTCTGTCACAATGCTTTCTACGTGGATATGTGTGGTGTCGAAAATTTCAATCCCGTCGAAATCGGTCTGGCTCAGGATTAAAGGCAACTCCGTTCCACCCAGGATCAACCCCTCAATAGCTTCGGTCTCCTGCAACTCTTCTACGATCCGGAGTAGCTGCTTTTTGGTCTCAGGAATGATCTTGTTCAGCACAAGTTCTGTCATGTATTTCTCGTGAATGTAGTCCTGATTTGGGGCATCCGGGATGAGAATCTCAAGGCCATGTTTTTCAGCAATCTTCTGGTAGAACCCGAATGTCATGGTTGATTTTGTCCCGAAGAGCCCCACCCGTTTTATGTTTTTCTGTACAATGAAATTACAGGTTTCTTCCACGATACTGATCAATGGAATGTTCACCCGATCCCTCAGTTCATCAAAAACGATATGAGGGGTATTGGAAGCAATAGCGGCAAAATCAGCCCCGGATTTTTCGAGTATCTCTATTCTTGCAGCAAGAAAATCAACCAGGCTTCCGAGCTGGTTCGTGAACACATAACCGAGCATCTCGGTCATGTTGATGCTGTTGATGATAATCTCCGGATAATCTTTGGTGTTCAGCCGTTCCTGAAACCGTTTGATGATCAGCCGGTAATAGGCAATTGACGATTCTGGCCCAACGCCTCCGATGAGTCCTAAGTGCTTCATGTTTTAATGGTATTTATTTTTTTACGTATCGATTTCTGCTTGATTCAGGTTACCGGATTACCAGTTTAAGCGTTTCAACTTCATCGTCGGATACCAGGTTTAAGAAATAGATGCCTGGCGTAAAAGCGCTTACATTCACCTCGAGTTGCTGCTGATTCCACCAGCGGTCTTGAAAGAGCTTCTCACCCTTCAGGTTGAAGATGGTGATCCGTTTCTCCCCTTGTGTCGGCCAGGAGGTAAAAATCTTGATTTTATCTGTAGCAGGATTGGGAAATATGGTTGCCGTTGGTTTGTGGTGGGATTCAACCCCTTCGCACCAATCCTCTATCCAGATGTCGTCGATGATCCAGCCGTCGAAATCTTCAGCAGTGGGGCCGGTATAGAAGGTGAAACGGAACCAGACTGTATCGGCGGAAATGGTAGATGGATAGCCTCCCCACCCGCTAGCCCAATTTGCCATATCGCAGTCAAAGTTCGTCCACCCGCCCGAATTGCCAGTAAGAGTTGGTTTTCCGTACCACCATTCGAAATCATAAATGGTATCCTCTTCCATCACATTGATCCATGTTGTGCCATTGTCTCCTGTAACTTCTACTTTTCCAAATGTGGTTGTGGAATCGGTGTTCATTTGAAACATGAAATGTAATCCGAAAATGTGAAAAGGCATATTCCAACTCCAGTCATGGAAAACATAGAACACGGATGTATCATTTGGTGGATAGGTGTTGATCAGATCGGTGACGATGGCATTCGGTGGCGAAAAGGCTGAAGTAAAAAGAGCTTTGGCAGGCTGACCGATTTGCCAGATGTTTGATGGATACTGGATCGTGTCGATCCTGACCCTCTCAGCTCCTCCCCAGGGGGGATCGAAATCAATAAAGAAATCCCAATCGGGCTGGGCAGTGACATAAAAAGGGAGGAGAAGTGTCAACAAGAAGAATAGATTTTTTTTCATGACGTTAAGGATTAAAATTGGGGATAGTCAGATCTTCATATCAATCCCGCAAACACCGCACACTAAACGCATTCGCCCGATATCCCGGGTAATATGATACCGAATAGTTGTACGCATTCATCCCGTGCGCCCAGGCCTTCCAGGATCCGTGTGCTGTTGAGCTCCAGAAGAGTGTGGCAAATCCATCAAAATGCCAGCTTTGGTTGAATGCATCGATTCCCGCCAACTGGGCGTTGAATCCCGAATATCCTGAATAGAGAAGCGGACTTCCTGCAAACCCGTTTCCCAGGAATACGGCAAACAATTGGTTCCAGTCGGCTTCAGAAGGCACATGCCAGCCAGGCGGACAAAAGCCCTGGATTTCCTCAACATCCTGATATCTCATTAGTTCATCCCACTGATAAACACTCCCCTCCCCCGGTTGGGGGAGGCCGGGAGGGGGCTGTAGGTATTTCTCAGGGATGCAGTTATCCCGTTGGGGAGAGGTGTAGGGGATTTCGGTTCCGTAGTTGAGGTTGGCTGCCATCCAGCACTGGCTTCCGATCTGGACTGTTGGATAGGACTGGTTGTCGCGGATATCCATTAAGAGATTTCCACAGGAAAACGGCGAAGCCAATCGCGTATCAATAATCGCGTATCGCGCATCTTCACACAAAGCCGAATTGGTATATGTATAGGAAATTTGATGCGTTCCTGCCCCAGCGACTAACGGATTGAAATAGTACAAAACACCACCACTAACACTACTTACACCACTACCACTATAGGTTCCTCCCAGGGGAATTCCTCCCCGCAGCAGGATGGGTTTGGCGTTGGTTGCAGTGATTGTGTCGAAGCAGGGTGTGAAAGTAACTTCGGGTGCTTCTGTCACGGTCATGATTATCGGATTCCCGGATGCCGGATTCCCGGAAGTGCAGGGTTCACTGGAAAGAAGGATACACGATACCTGATCGCCGGATGCCGGATAAAAGGTGTAGATCGGATTGTTGGTCCCGGCATTGATTCCGTTTACTTGCCATTGGTAGGAGGGGGTAGAACCGCCGTTTACGGCAACGCCTGAAAATGTCACGGGAATTCCTTCACATACGGGGTTGGCCGATGCAGAAATGTTGATTGAAACCGGAAGCCTTGGGTTGACGGTGATTACGAACGATGTATCAGGGCCTTCGCAGCCATTGGGATCGGATGAAATGGTATAGGTGACTGTTTCCTGCGTGGTTCCGGAGTTGATAACCGATTGTACCAGGCTATCGGTAGGGACGGTTTGTGGAGTATAGCCAGAGACGTTTGGGGAGCTGGCAGAACAACTCCAGGTAAAGAGTCCGCCCGGGGGAGATGAAGAGAGTCCTACTCTGACGGTGTCGCCCGAACAGGTGGTAGCTGAAAGGGGATTGGTTGTCAGCACGATCGCCGGGATCACAGTAACCACATAATCATATCCGGGGCCATCACATCCATTGGCCTGTGGTGTAATATGATAGGTCACGGTTTGGGGAGTTACCGAGGCATTAACCAGGATCTCATTAATCAGTGCGGTAGGATTGGTTGTGTTGGAGGAGTATCCTGAAACATCGGGAGAGGAGGCTTCTGCTGTCCAGGTAAAGAGGCTTCCCGTGACGTGTGACGTGAGGATCAGCAGGAGGGAGTCTCCGCTGCACAGATCCTGCATCAGAGGAGAATTGGACAGATCGGGAACGGGATTGACAGTCACAGTGAAGGATTTCGGAGGGCCATTGCATCCGATAGTTGACGGAGTGACTACATAGGATACAGTTTCGGGGGTAGTACCCGAATTAATCAGAGACTGGGCTATGCTGGGTCCTGTGCCATCTGAAAATCCGGTCACAGAAGCTGATCCGCAGGAGGCTTCCCAGGAGAAGAGGCATCCGGGAACATTCGAAGTCAGAAGGATATCAGTGGTCTCTCCCGAACAGGCTGTAAAATCCAGGAGGCTGTTCGTCACCTGTGAAACCGGCGGAACAAGGAGGTAGAAGGTGGCGGTATCTCCCAGGCAGGGATTGGCAAACGGGACTACGTTGTAGATAACCGAATCTACCTCTGTCCCGGCATTGGTCAGGAGTTGCTGGATGGGATTCTGACTTCCGGGAGCAAATCCTGTGATGAAAGGGGAGGTAGCTGTTGCTGTGTAGCTATATGTGGAAAGGGGGTTGGTTGATTCAATCAGAAGATCTGTTGAGGTGCCGCTGCAAACGGTGTCGGTGAGGTTGGTGTTTATAATCACGGGCGACATGTTAACCCCCACGAGGATCCCGTTGGCACCCGGACCATAATTCCCGGTTCCGCAGTAGTTACTATGTCCTCTCACCTTCAGCCTTTTTTGCCCGGGAGGATAAAGTCCGTAATTGATGGTAATGGATGAAAGGGCATTGAGCGAATCCATCAGGGTCGTTCCTGATGCCACATCGGTGAGGACCCACTCGTATCCGGAAGAATCGGTCCCCGGCAGCGGATTGGGGACAACGGTATAAGTGGCAATTGTGCTCATGCAGAGGGTGTCGGGGCCGCTGATACCCTGGGGAGTGGCCGGTGTACCTGCAACGGCAAACATGCCGATCTGCGAGGTGCTGGCAGCGTACCACCAGGTGTTCACCGTATTCCACGAACCGATTCCCACACCATTATAATTTCCCTGCCAGGCGTGACATCCGGAGGTAGGAAGCGATGAATAACACCCTGAGAGCTGCACCTGACCCCCTTTGTTAGCCAGGAGGGTGTCGTTCCAATAGGTGGCAATAGGCGGCCCCGGAGGTCGTACCATCGAGATGATGAATCCGTACTGATGCCTCTCCACATCGTATAAAGCCAGGTTGGTCAGCCCGTTTACGTATATGATCGAAAGATAAACACTGTCTCCGATAGGCACAGGTACTCCCAATCCGTTGATTCCGTCCCAAACGATGGTATTGACACCTATATCGACCGAATCGAGAATGGAGACATCTTCGGGCTGGTGACCTGGCAACGGGTTGATCTCTATTTCCACATTGGCGCTTCCTGGTTTGTTCACAGAAAATTGAATGTCGAACGATCCGTCGCAGTCACGTGTTACAGTAACGCTGCTGGGAAGAATAACACCCAGCACACCCGTTGGGAACTGCACAGTATCGGGATCATTCACAAAGATCTTGTACTGCGCATAATGGTGGTTGCCTTCAGTAGATTTGCAACTGCTGTCCCAGGGAACAGGCGGGGGATAGCAACCATTTCGGGTGGAGGTCACATCAAAGACGTTGCCCCGCATTTCATTGTAATAAATAGAGGTTACGATGGAGTCTTCGGTGTAGATGTACTGGGTGGCCCAGAATCCGGCCATTGGTAGTTCAATGTTTGCGGTATTGATCCCCCAGTCTTTTGACCAGAGCCTGCCGTCGATGGCCGCCAAAGGAAGAGCGGTTGTATCGATCACGGTAATGTCAAACAGCGTCATGGGTTTGGGATCGATTTCGATGTTGTAATCTCCCGGAATCAGTGGCTTGAACACCATCGCCTTGTACCCTGCCGGGTTCAGCTTGGTAGGGCCGGCTTCAGCCTGACTATAATACTTGATAAATCCTTCTTCACTGGTTGCATTGATGGAATAGGGTCCATAAACTACAGTATTATCCAGGTTTTTAATCCGGAATGTCAGTGTCCCTGCATAACCACCGAACCCAATGTAAACCTGTTCTCCCGGGCTTCCAACCCGAACGTAGAGCTTCTGATCTGGAGGGCATGCCGGAGTGGCAAAGCAGGAATACCCCCCGCCACCGTTGCCGACATTCAGGTAGCAGATATAGTTGGAATCGGGCCTTAGCTCTTTGATGCCTTCAGCATGCAGGGAGGCAGAAAAATAGAAGCATGCTGAAATGAAAATAAAAAGGAGTGATTTTGTGATGAATGAACTCATAGCTCAGGCATTAGATAAACCACACCCGAAAATTCCTGTCGTTTCATTATAAAGAATTCACACAATCAAAGATACAAGTTATTTGAAATGGTTGCATACGATCCGTCAATCTTTCAGACACCTTACCCCAAATGCATTTGCCCGGAAACCTGGATAAAAAGAGACTGAATAGTTGTACTCATTCATTCCGTGCGCCCACGCTTTCCACGGCCCATGTGAAGTCGAGCTCCAGAAAAGGGTAGCAAAACCGTCGAAATGCCAGCTTAAGTTGAATGCAGTAATTCCGGCTAACTGTGCATCAAATCCCGAATACCCGGAATATATTAACGGACTTCCGGCAAAGGCATTTCCCTGGTAGTAGGCAAACAATTGGTTCCAGTCGGCTTCAGAAGGCACATGCCAGCCGGGCGGACAAAGGCCCTGAAGCTCCTCAACATCCTGATATCCCATTATTTCATCCCACTGGTACACTGCCAACTGCAAACTGCCAACTGCCGACTTGTATTTCTCCGGGATACAATTGTCTCTCTGAGGTGAAGTGTACGGGATCTCGGTTCCATAATTCAGATTTGAAGCAAACCAGCACTGGGAGCCGATCTGAACTGTGGGATAAACAGAACTATCTCGACTATCCAATAAATCATTTCCGCAGGAAAACGGCGAAGCCGATCGCGTATCGATAATCACGTATCGCGCATCTGTACACAAAGCGATATTGGTGTACGAATAGGTGATTTGATGGATTCCCGGACCTGCGATTGCCGGATAAAATGTCCAACCTGTCTCACTTGTCCAACCTGTCCCACTACCACTATAGGTTCCTCCCAGGGGAATTCCACCTTTGAGTTTAAAGGGTTTGGCGTTGGTGGTGGTGATGGTGTCGAAGCAGGGTGTGAAAGTAACATCGGGGTATAGGTAAACCACAACGAATAAACTATCAGAGATTCCCTGACAGCCAACGAAATTTGGAAAGACATTGTAGGTGACTGTTTCTGGTAAAGATCCCAGGTTCGTTAGCATCTGCTGAATTTGATTTCCACTTCCCGGACTATACCCGGTAACAGCAGGGGAACTTCCTGAAGCTGTCCAGGAGAATTCAGACCCATTGACGGAAGAGCCAAGGAGAATGTCTGTCTGATCTCCGGAACAAATGGTTTGTGAAGGAGGTGTGAAAATTACATTAGCAATTGGGGAAACAAGTATATTGAATTCACGAACCGGTCCGGTACAGCCATCTGCCACAGCATGAACCTGGTAGATTACCGTATCCAATAAATACCCTGAATTAAAAAGTGTTTGCATGATCACGGTGCCACTATCGGCATAATATCCGGTGATATTTGGTGAATGGCAGATGACATCCCAGTGAAATGTTGATGGAGAGGTGGATGAAACAAGCGTGATGTTTGTGGAGGTGTTCGTACAAATGGTATCATTCAGGATCATATTGGTTATCGAGGGGAGGGGCCTGACTGTGATGGGAACATTGAAATCTGTTCCGGCACAACCACTATCCCAGGGCTGGATGTGAAAAATCACAGAATCTGAAGTGAGCCCGTTGTTGAAAAGAGTTTGAGCCAGCAGGGAGCCTGTTCCATTGGAGGCCCCGGTGATATTCCCGGATAGTTGTGTGAAGGTCCAGGAGAAAGTGGCCGTGGGGAAACTGGATTGGATGGCGATATTCGTTGTCTCTTCCGAACAGATTGTATCGGCGGGTGGCTGCACAGAAGCGTCAGGGATAGGGATCACGATAACATACAGGCTGGTATCCGGTCCGATACAGTTATTGTAGTTGGCATGGAGGGTGTATAGTACGGTGTCGTGACTGAATCCGCTGTTGTAGAGTGTTTGGGAGATGATGGTGCCCGAATCGTTGGAGAACCCGGTAACAGTAGGCGATGAGGAGACGGCTGTCCAGGTAAACGAAGATCCCGGTATGGTTGATTGTAGCAGGATATTCGTTGCTGTTCCGGAGCATACAGAGTAGTTTAACGGAGTAGTTATGATCTGTGGCGGATCCACCGCCATTACAGAAATTGTATCGGTTTCAGATGCTCCGCAAGGATCTGAAACAGTGACCCAATACAGATTTAATCCTGGCAAAGGAAGAACTGATATCTGGGAGAGTTTACTGCCGTTACTCCACGTGTATTGATAAGGAGCAAGTCCTCCGGCAGGCATGGCGTTGATGGCAAGCGAGTCACCTATGCAAATAATTGTATCATTGCCTGCTGAAACTTCCAACAAGGTATTATCCCATATTTGAACTGTATCGTAGAGATTGAACAGCTGGAAACATCCTGGCATCAAGGCATCGATAGTGAAAAGTTCAACACCTTCCGTCATTCCGTCAAACAAAGGGTGGATTACGATGGAGGCGCTGTCAGACTCGGCCGGTACAACCACAGAACTGCCAACAGGGGAGTAATCAACACCATTTATTGCATCTCCTCCTATAATGAATTGTATGGTATAGGGAACAGGTGTCGGCGTGAGTAGCTTAAAATGGATGATGGCATCATTGCACCCTTCCACGGCTCCCTGGGTGATGGAGGGAATGGAAAAAGTGCTGTAAACCTGCATCCCGGAGGATGTAAAACTGTTTTTTTCAAGAAACACACCAGAATCAAGGATATGATCTCCGGCATCGGCGATAGCCAGTTTGATATGGTACAACTGGCAGGGCTGGACGATGTAAAAGGCTGTCAACAAGTAGGAAAAGCCATTGTATTGCATCTGCCTGCCATGGCCGCGTGGCTCAGTACAATTCTCGCAACTTCTGCAGGGAGGGTTAGGATTTGTCCGGATACAGGTTGCCGGTGCGTTACACCAGTTACTTAACGGGTCGTCGCACAGTGTATTGATGCCTACATATTGGGTGGTTCCACTCATGTAGGCGATGTTCACCGCCCCATTTGAGAATGGCCCCATGATACCCGGCCCGCTCAGGAAAAATCCGAACCGGTCATTGTACTGGGTGTTGCAAAAGGTATAAAACTCCTCAGAGCTGAATACATAATTAAACTTGATGGTGTCGTACGAAGGGTAGAAATCAAATTCGATAACAGATGCATCGTGTGTGCTTCTGGGGACTCCCGCCAGTTGATCCAGGTCACTGTCTCCATCTCCGCCGGTATCTCCTGTCTTGCCGCACACATCGTTGACTCCCATGGCATGCGTGGCGATTCCGGAGGTCATCAGGATCCCTCCCTCAATGCCAAGTAGCCAGGCGGCTGAATCAGCCGCGGTGAACGTTCCAAGCTGATCGTTGTTAATTTCCAGGGCAGAGCCGTTGATTGTAACATTGCTAATGGTAACATTGGTTCCGATCAGCCATTGTTGAACCAGCTGGGTGGGAGATAAACCTGTTGCAGAACCGTTTGTTACGAGAAGCTGGGCAAGTAAAGGAAAATTTCCTGCAAACAGCATGATTGACACCACTATGACTCTGAGTGGTTTCATGTTACACGAAGTATACATACAAAGATACCACTTATTTACGAAGGTTGCATGAGATAACAAAACTATGTTCAGCCAATAAACTCCGGCTTTTTCTTACTTTTACAAAAAATCTTCCACCAACCTATAATCTTACTTTATGAAGATCACACTTTACGGTGCCGCCAGCGGAGTTACAGGCAGCGCATACCATGTTCAAACAAATGAAGCAAATATTTTAATCGATTGCGGGATGTTTCAGGGAGGGAAGGAGGCCGATGAGCTGAACCGTTCCGCCCCTCCGGTCGATTTTAAGCAGCTTGACTCGATTGTCCTCACCCATGCTCATCTGGATCATTGCGGAAGGTTACCTCTGGCAATCCGGGCCGGTTACAACAATGCCATCTATGCCACACCGGCTACGATAGAGATTGCATCCCTGATCCTGAGGGATTCATTGAAAGTCTACACGAGCGATTTGGAAAAGCTCAACCGGATGTTACAGCGGCAGGGGAAGAAGAAGGTTGAACCCTTGTATGACAAAGAGGATGTGGAAAAGGCTATCCTGCAGATGGAGTCGATCCCTTACCAGCAACCCTACATGGTAGCTCCGGGAATCCGTGTTGTTGCTCATGAAGCCGGCCATATCCTGGGATCGGTCAGCCTGAAAGTAATTGCCATGGAGGATGGAATGGAAAAATCGGTTGTCTTCTCAGGCGATATCGGAGCCAGAGGGATGCCTATCGTCAATGATCCGGAGCCCTTCACCGATGCCGATATGATCTTCATGGAATCCACCTACGGCGACAGGGACCACAAATCCCTAAACGCCACCCTTGAAGAGGCTCGGGCGATCATCTTACAAACTATCGGGTCAAACGGGAAGATCCTGGTTCCTTCGTTTGCTGTTGGCCGTACGCAGGACCTGCTCTACTACATGGATGAAGCCTTCCACAAGGAAAACATGCCGTCGTTCCCCATTTATCTGGACAGTCCCATGGCGATTCAGGCAACGAAGATTTACCTGCAGCATCCCGAACTGTATGACGAGGAGACCCAGGTGATGAACCTCCGGGGGCAGTTCCGGAAAGACCTGGCAAAGGTTCATCTTGCCGAGACGCCGGATCAGTCGAAAGCCATCAACGAGGTGACCGGAACCTGCATGATCATTGCCGGCTCTGGCATGTGCACTGCCGGACGAATCATACATCACCTCCGTCATAACCTCTGGCGGCCCGAAACTTCAGTTGTCATTGTCGGGTACCAGGCACATGGCACACTTGGACGGCAGCTCGTGGAAGGAGCGGAATATGTCAAGATCTGGGGTGAGACCATTGCGGTGAAAGCGAAAATATACAGCCTGGGCGGCTTCAGCGCCCATGCCGGACAATCAGATCTCCTGAACTGGTTTGGTGCAATCGCTCCCTCCAAACCGAGAGTCATCCTGATCCACGGGGAAGACAAAGCCCGCGCCGCACTGGCGGAAAAGCTAAAGCTGGATTATGGTGTCACAGCGGAAATTCCGGCGTTTGGGGAAACTATTGAGATAGCGAAATAGCGAAATAGCGAGATAGCGAAAAAAGCATCATTTAGCACTTCGCACTTCGTACTTCTAACTTCCAGTTCTGACTTCTGACTTCTAACTTCTGACTTTATTTTACTGTCAGCTTCACCCTGTACACCTCAGATTCTCCTTTCAGCTGTACGAGATAGATCCCTGCAGGAAGTGATGTAATGTTGACAATCTCCTTCACATTGCTGCCAGAAACTGTCAGTTGCTGCGTATTCACTGTGCGTCCGAAGAGGTCGATTATCTGAAGCAGGTATGACTCTTCACCTGCACCGGTTAACGTGATTGTTACCTCGCCGGATGCCGGATTGGGATAGAGCTTCAGCCTGTTGGCGACACTGTTCACTCCGTTGTCGATGGCTGTGATGTCGGAAATCGCAAAATCATCTATCGCGAAGTCGCCCTTTTGTCCGCACGACGTAACTCCCCTTAACCTGAGAGCTACCACATCGCCGTTCCAGGGTGAGAGATCAATTTCAACCTCTTTCCATTCATTTCCCTGGTCGCCAATGATGGGTGTCACAATATCGCTGAGGATGTCAGAACCATCGAAAAGATCGATGTGAAACTCTCCCATCTCGGCTCCCCATGCGTGGTACCAAAGTGTAAGGGTTGGAGCAACACCATTGCGGAGATCCACACAGGGCGTGTTGATCAATGCCATTTTGTCGAGACAGAAATTCGATGGTTCCATGTAGAGGTACTGGCCGTTATAGGTTCCGGTGGTGTGGTCGACAGCAGGTCCGGTTAGACCCGTACTTGTTGGCCCGGAATAGGTCCGCCAGTCGTGCTGGTCGTATACGTCATTCGCCATGTTGTACCATCCGTTTTCAAGATCGCAGACGATCAGTTCGCATAACGGTGCGGAGACGCACTTCTGCCAGCTATCGAAATTCTGTTCGTATCCAAAGGAGACGGTCATTCCGTCTATCACCTCGATGGGAATCTCTAGCATGTTGTTGCCGTTGTACTGGTCGGGCGGATAGTAAATCCAGGCTTTCAGGGTGTATGTTCCGGAGGCATCGATGTCGATGGTCTCAGAAAAGGTGAAGAGAATGGTGGAATCGGGTTCGATGGTTCCGCTGTAATTCTCAGTGACCTCGGTGTTGTTGTCGAGCTGAAACTTCAGCGTTGGGCCAACGATCGGCTGACTGCCGAAATTCCGGACCTCCAGTGTCACGGGAGCGGCAGACAGATCCATCAGGCTGGTCTGAAACAGACCCCATTGGGCGGAGGGTACTGAAACGAGCATGGCATCCGTGGGATAACATTCTATGTTTCCAGGGGTCTTCTCCAATGCATAGGCCCTGCGACCTGTTGATCCGTTCTCTCCAACAGCTCTCACAGTGAACCAGGAGCTGGTGACTACGTTGGTGTCGGCAACGATGAACGATGCACCTGGCGTGGTACCCACAACCTCCATGTATTTTTCACCCAGTTTCATCACCTCGTAGGCAAGGGCTCCGGAAACCGGACTCCAGCTGAGGTGGGTCGTGCCCGTACATGCCCAGTCAACCTTCAGATTGCAAGGTACGCCCAGGATCGTAAAAGGTGCCTCCGACTGGGAGACAGAGCTGCCTTTGGTGATCCTGACAAGGGCTTCACCTGTAATTGTATTAGGAACCATCCATATTTTGTAACGATAGCTTCCCGGTATGTTTTCTGCGATCAGATCCCAGGTTTGGCCGTTATCCATCGATGATTCCAGCTTAAAGGTCTGACTCACGCCAAAGTCATCCCAGCGGATGAGTTCCGACTCGCCCGGAACAAGCGGTTCACCGCCGATTGGGTAGGTAAGAACCACATCCTGAGAGATGAATTCATAGATGATGTAATAGGTTTGCGGTCCCTGAGGAACGGTTGCTCCCTGCACCTCTATGGTATAGGTTCCTGCTGCCGGAGCGTCGAGGGTCACCTGCTCCATGTTGTTCCGGTTGTCGATTCCTCTGAAAGCCGGAAGGTTCAGACTGTCGGGACTCGGATAATGGCTGAGTTTCCAGGGAAGCCAGGTGGTGGAGGCCGGGTCGGTGAGGGTCATGTCGAGGTTGTTCACCAGCGCCCAGGTAGTGTTGACGGTTGCTTCGTAGTCGGTCCAGTAGATCATCACCCTGAGTTGAGCAACATTTGCCGGCACGGCGATGGTATGGGTCTTGGTTCCGCCCTGACTGAGTGAGCCAGAGTCAAAACGGGCCTCTTCAATCACCTGAGCAGCCCGGAGTGCGTTCACGCGACCCCATCCGAACTTGAAGTCGGGACCTGCATTCCCCAGATCTTCTGCCGTATTAAGTAAAATTCCTTTGATGAGTCCGGCCATGGGGTCGGCTCCCGAGAAGTTGTCCTTGTAAGCCTGATAAAGTTGCGCCAGGGTTCCTGCCACACCCGGACAAGCCATGGAGGTGCCCGATTTAAGGGCATAATCGTTTGGATTTACGGTTGAGTAAACGCTGGAGCCTTTCGCCGCACAGTCGGGCTTGATCCGACCGTCATGTGCAGGCCCGCGGCTGCTGGAGGAAGCGAGTCCGTCAATGTAATCGAGGTTGGCCACTGCGATCACATTCTTGGCGATCTTATGGCCACCGGTAACATTACCCCATCCGGCGCCGGCACCGTAACCGCAATTGCCTGTTCCTTCATTTCCGGCAGAGAACACGTGCATCAGTGAAGGATAGGCACGCACCTGCTGATCCATCGTTTGGGCCAGGGCTGTATAGCCGGCGTTGCAGCCGTTGCTGTAAGAAGTTGAGGTTATCCGTACTCCCAGATTCCCATAGTCAGACGGGATGGCGTTGAAGCCTGGATAATTGGGGGCTGCAGCGTATACGTATAGATCGGCGCCAAAGGCATTGCCTCTTCCAAGTGGATCCACATTTCCAGCGGCCATGATGATGCCGGCGCAATGGTCTCCATGATTTCCGCTGTTATTACTTAAAAACTGTGCGGGGATCCTCCCCTCGTAATCGATATGTGGCCCGATGATGCCGTCGTCCTGAAGCTCCACAATCACACCGGTTCCGTCATAATGGCGTCCGGCGCCGTAATCGGTGGCAATGGCATTGGTACGATGAAGCGTGCGACCTGTATAATTTTCCGGTTCGGGTTCAGGATAGACCGGCTCCATAAACATCACATAAGGAAGTTCGGCGATCTTCCGGATCTGATCCTGCGGAATGGCCATATTTACGTAGTGACCGAAGTCGTCGCGCATGATCACTGGCAGACCTTCGGCCTGTAGTGCGCCAACAGCCTGGGACGGATCAAGGTTTGCGAAATAGCTTACGAGGATACTGATGCTTCCGTTGGTCATCACCGCATGTTCGGGAAAATTTTCCGGGTAAAGGTCGGGGGAGAGCTTGTAATCGGTTTCTATGGAAGAGATGCTTCGGATGTCTGCACGTGAGAGCACTGTGGCGTCAAAATTCTGGTTGAAAGAGGCAAACCAGGCATTTTGGGGGAGGTATGATATCAGGGTGATACCTGCCTCATTGAGCTGGTTTTTCAATTCATCCGAAGGGATCGCGTTAAACTGGATGATCTTGAAAAACTGATCGTTGTACAGGTCTTCAGCGGATACTGGGAGGGAGGCGATAAATGCCTCCGTGTTTGCCTCAGGAACAACGGGACCGGTTTTGAAATAGATGGAATAATCACCTGATGGAGCTTGTGCCAGAAGCATCGTTGATGCCAGGAGACACACGGATAGGATATACGATTTTAATGCCATATATGAATATATTTGATTTACACTCAACAAAGATAACCGAAATGATATAAAACAGACAGAAAAGTGTCAGGAAGGTTGCCTGGTGGAGGCCTTGGGAAAAAACATGCATGCCTCCACTAGGCACTCTTTGTTATGAATGGTAAAACCGCAAACGGGTTTTGTCAGAGGGAGGGAGATCTGCAATTCCAGTGCAACATACTTTACTGCTTCACGGATCGACAGCCAGGAGTCGCGTTTACAGCATCTGGGACCTCCGTGGATGGCAATTTCGGTGAGGGCCAGGGCTGTCGTCATGTTGCTGTGTTTCCATTCAAGGGTTTTAATCGGGGTGGATTCGAGGATCAGGCTCATGAAGATGCCGGCACCCATAGCTGCCCCGCAGGTTCCGTGAGATCCGCAGAAACCACCCAATACGTGACTGGCCCGCTTTCGGGCCGATTGAAGCGTTTGCTGTTTCTTTTCCGGTTCGCCGGTCAGGTTGTAATAACAGGAGAGCAACACGGCAGGAACCATGAAATGGTGCTCGGGGCCGTGCATCTTTACCGAAGGGTGTTGCATGATACGGTCTGAAAGGGTGACAGGGTCGGTACCTTCCTGTTTCAGGCAGGTTTGGTAAATCACTTCAAACGCTTCGGAAGTGTGACAATCGTCGCAGATAAAATGACCATGGATGCACGAGGCGGTGGAGTGAAATGATTTCCCGCAGAAGTGGCAGGGGAATAGGTTCTCTGTATCAGTGTATTGAATATCTGAACCACAGATCAGGCAGCCGGAAGAGTGAGACATGGGTTTAGTTTTGGCGCAAATTTAAAAAAAGATCCGTGATACTGGATGACTGGATGACTGGATGACTGGATAACTGGATGACTGGATGGCCAATGACCGTAATCAATAACTCTTTTCAGTATATTTGCCGCCGAATGAATCGTCATACTATTTCCATTTCGTTTGTTATCATCTTTTTCCTGCTTCTTGCGGGTTGCGCCGTCACCACGACCAGCAAAGAGTGGAAAATCAGCTGGGATAAAGAGAAGCTGGCTGAGAAGGAGAAATTTCTCAAGGGAAAGAGGCAGGAGGCGATTGCTAAGGTTCACACATCCCGTCCAAATGTGATCCTGATCATGGCTGACGACCTGGGGAAATACGACGTGTCCACCTATGGCGCCACCCATATCCAAACCCCGAACATTGACCGCATTGCTGCAGAAGGGATTTTATTTGAAAATGCCTATGTAACAGCTCCCATCTGCTCTCCTTCAAGGGCTGCAATCCTTACTGGCAAATATCCCCAGCGCTATGGGTTCGAATCACAGCCGATGGAGTTCTATCCCTCCAACATTGTGGAGTACAGTGCAGGAAAAAACGCAGGTTTTCTGGGCGATTGGCGCGTGGTTACACTTCCGAGTTATCCCAATGAGTGGGAGGTTGCAAAGCAGGGGATTCCGCTGCCTGAAACTACCCTGGCCGAGTTGATGCAAGCCTCGGGCTACAAGACGGCAATCACGGGAAAATGGCATCTGGGAGCAGGAAAAACCCAGACACCGAACCAACGGGGCTTTGATGAGCAGTACGGATTTTACGGGGCCTTTTCACTCTACACACCATCCCAGAAGAGTCCCGGATACCAGCATTTTATTCAGGAGGATTTCAGCGCCCGCTACCAATGGAACATGAAACGCCGGTCCACGGCAGCCATCCGAAAGAACAACAGGGTTGTCACGGAGAATGACTACCTGACCTTTGCCATCCGCGATCAGGCCATCGGGTTTCTGGAAGCAAACCGGGATACCTCATTTTTTCTCTACGTTCCATTCAGCGCCCCGCACGTCCCCTTCCAGGCGCCTCAGGAATACTGCAACCGGTTTGCCCATGTGAAGGATCCCAACAAGCAGGTTTACTATGCCATGATTGCAGCCCTGGATGATGCCATCGGGGATATTCTGGATAAGGTGAAGGAGTTGGGACTCGAAGAGAATACCATCATCTGGTTTATTTCCGATAACGGAGGAGCAAGTTACACCGGTGCTACAGATAACGGCCCGCTGAAAGGGGGGAAGCTTACCTACTTTGAAGGAGGGATCAATGTGCCGTTTGCGATGAAATGGAAAGGGCATCTCCAGGAAGGAACCACCTTTCAACCGGCAGTTTCGGCCTTGGATATCTTTGCCACCACAACTTCTCAATGCGGAATCGGACTGCAGGAAGCAACCCGGATCGATGGAGTTGACCTGGTCCCTTATCTAAAGGGTGACTCAACAGGCATTCCCCACGAGAAGCTGTTCTGGCGCGCCGATCACATCAGGGCTGTTCAAACCGGCGAATGGAAGATGATGATGAGTATACGCGACAAATGGCTGATGCTCTATAACCTGAAAAACGACAAGTCGGAGACCATCGACCTTCAGTATGAAAATCCAGAGACATTGAAACGGCTTCTGGAGTATTTCGAAGAGTGGAACAGCAGCCTTCCCTCCAAACCCATGTGGCCGCGCATCATGGACCGCAAGTTTGTCTTCGGCGGAAAAGAATACTATTTTCCGGCGTAATGAATTCGATCTATCCACCTCACCCCCTGGCCCCCTCTCCTCAGTTTTTATC
>JACZJJ010000037.1 GCA_014860625.1 Bacteroidales bacterium
GTATAATTCAGTTGGCAGTTGGCAGTTGGCAGCCGGCAGCCGGCAGCCGGCAAGTTTTTACCACGAAGGCGAAGAAGTACATCACGAAGGCGAAGAAGTATATCACGAAGGTGAAGAAGCATATCACGAAGGCGAAAGTAATTCCTTGTGCGACTTAGTGATATCCTTTTTCGACGTTGAGTTTAATCTTTTTGTGATTGGAAATGGTGTAATAAATGATTGAAATTTCGTCTGGCACATTAATTGCATAGAATGAATCTAAATTATTATTACTAAGCTACCCTCATGATTATGCGTAAATCAATCATATTCTCTGCCATTTTTTCAGTTTTTCTCTTCTCTTCGCAACTTTTGGCACAAACAGGTGTGGTGAAAGGACGCGTGTACGATCAGAAAAACAATGAACCGCTTCCATTTGTCAACATCATCGTAGATGGGAAACCAACGCTTGGAACCACGAGTGATGTAGATGGCAACTATACCCTGTCGGGTGTCGATCCCGGATATGTGAGACTGATTGCCTCTTTTGTGGGTTACCAGAGATTCACTACCTCCGACTTCCTGGTGACACGGTCGCACCCGGTTTTCATCGACATTCCAATGAACGAGGCTGCCGTGACTCTTGAAGATGTGGTGATCAAACCCGAAGCGTTTGTCCGTAAAGAGGAGAGTCCTTTATCCCTCCAAACGCTCTCAATCCAGGAGATTGAACGGAGCCCCGGAGCCAACCGCGACATTTCCAAAGTGGTGCAGTCGCTTCCCGGGGTAGCCCAAACGGTTTCGTTTCGTAACGACCTGATCGTTCGCGGGGGTGGTCCCGGCGAAAACAGCTTCTACCTCGATGGGGTGGAGATACCGAATATCAACCATTTTGCCACTCAGGGGGCTTCCGGCGGGCCGGTTGGTATCATTAATACCGACCTCATTCGACAGGTTGATCTCTACACTGGTTCGTTTCCGGCAAAAAGGGGCAACGCCCTCAGTTCCGTTATGGAGCTCTACCAGGTGGATGGAAACCGGGAGAAGTTCGGTGGGCGATTCAGCATCGGATCCAGCGACGTGGGACTTACGCTCGACGGACCGATCTCAAAAAATTCGAGCCTGGTTTTCTCTATCCGCCGATCTTACCTGCAGCTTCTTTTTACCGCCCTGAAGCTCCCATTTCTGCCTACATACAACGACTACCAACTGAAATATAAGATCAACTTTAAAAACAGGGACCAGCTCACTCTCATCTCTATCGGAGCCCTTGACAAGTCAAAGCTGAACACAGGGATCAAGGATCCGGATGCAGGTCAAACTTACATCCTGGGCTACCTTCCTGAATACAATCAGTGGAGTTACACCATTGGACTTGTATATACTCATTTCAGGAAGAGAGGATATGATAATTGGGTAGTGAGCCGTAGCATGCTCGATAACGAAGAGATCAAATACAGGAACAATGTCAGGGTTCCCGACAGTTTGTTGCTGAATTATAAGTCGCGGGAGATTGCCAGCCGGATCCGGTACGAAAATGTCACCGAACTTTCGAAGTGGAAGATCAACTACGGAGCCGGACTCGATTTTGTAGAGTACAAGAACCAAACATTCCAGAAAGTCTTCCTGGAAGACCAGTTGAGGACCCTCGACTACTCATCCTACCTCAGTTTTTTCCGGTGGCATCTCCAGGGACAGGTGACACGTAATTTCTTCAAAGAAAAACTGGAACTTTCACTGGGAATCCGGATGGATGCAAACAGTTACGCCAGGCGCATGACCAACCTGCTCAACCAGCTCTCACCGCGCTTCTCCGCCTCCTACGCTTTTACCGATAAATGGTTTCTGAATTTCAATATCGGAAGGTATTACCAGCTGCCAGCTTACACATCGTTGGGCTTCAGAGGAAATAATGGTACCCTTGTCAATGATTCCCTGGGGATCAAATACATCTCTTCCGACCAGGTGGCTCTGGGGGTTGAATTTCTCCCGCGCAGAAGTTCCCGCATTTCCGTAGAAGGCTTCTACAAGGGGTATAGTCATTATCCTTTCTCCCTGATCGATTCGATCTCCATGGCAAGTAAAGGTGGAGACTATGGAGCGGTTGGCGCCGAACCGGTCACCTCCACCTCTTCAGGAAGGGCATATGGGTTTGAGGTACTTTACCGGGATGTCGACCTGTTCAAATTCAACGTCATCCTCTCCTATACATTTGTCAGAAGTGAATTCACCAACGCATTTGGCGATTACATCCCATCGGCATGGGATAACAGAAACCTCTTCAACATCACAGTAGGCCGTAAATTTAAATACAACTGGGAGATTGGGGCCAAATGGCGGTTTGCAGGGGGTTCGCCTTACACGCCTTACGATTTAGACAAGTCAAGCCTGGTTGCTGCCTGGGATGCGCAGGGAAGGGGATACCTCGATTATGCAAAGTTCAACACCCTCCGGTTATCGTCTTTCAATCAGCTTGACATCCGGGTTGATAAGGGATTCTACTTCAAGAAATGGTCACTGATGTTCTACATTGATGTGCAGAACATCCTGAATTTCCAGGCCGAACTACCCGATATCCTGATCAATACCCAGCCCGACGGCTCCGTCGTAAAATACACCGATCCGGAAGGAAACGAACGCTATGAACTGCGCACCATTCCCAACCGGACCGGCACCATCCTCCCCTCCATCGGGATTATGATTGATTTCTAAGCGTTTTGTTACCCTCGCCCTTTCAAAATGATGTTTCTGTAGTGCCAGTAGTTCAGTGAAAGCATCCAGAAGGCCCAGAAGTTACGGGTTCGGAAGAGTGTTTTAACGTTGTTCAGCAGGATGGATGGACGGAAGAAAATCCGTTTCAGGGCTTTCCTGATCTCGTTATCAAGGGCCTCTGTTTCAATGGACGGATGCAGGATGGTAGGCTCAAAATAATCATACCGCTTCCAGTCGTCAGGGAAATTTTTATGAATCAGCCTGTTTTCTTTCTGGATCCTGTCAAACAGGGCCGTTCCGGGCAAAGGCGTCAGGACAGAGGTCTGAAATGAATCAGCGCCACAATGCAGGGCGAACCTGGCCCGCCGGCGGATGGTTTCGGCGGTGTCGGTATCCCATCCGAAGATCAACCCGGCAATCACCCCGATCCCCTGACGTTGAATGTTTCTGAAGACGGTAGAATAAGATTTCGCTCCCTGTTTCAGGTTTAGTTTCTTGTTCGCCTCTTCGAGCTGATCATCATTCTCCGTTTCAATTCCCAGGAAAATCATCCGGCAGCCGCTCTGGTAAGCCAGCTTTAAAAGTTCAGGATCATCGGCAAAGTTGATGGAGGACTGGGAGAGCCAGATTTTTTTGATTCCCCGAAAGATGATTCCCCGAAAGAGCTCTTTTGCTCTCTCTTTCGAGGCTTCGTTGTGACCGATGATGTTATCGTCGATGAAGAACACATACTTCTGCGGAGTCTCCTCCAGTTCGTCGAGCACATCCTCGACAGGTCTGAACCTGTAGTGGCGTCCATTGAAGGCAGAAACACTGCAGAATGAGCAGTTCATCGGGCAGCCTCTGGTTGTTTGAATCCCCGCACAGATATAGCCTGGATGAAACAGGTCACGTCGGGGTTTGGGCTGTTGGATGGTGCCGGTTACCGGGCTGATGTAATGCTTTTTCAGTGAGCCCTTTTCGAAGTCATCAAGCACCTGATGCCATATCCCCTCGGCCTCGCCCTGAACGACTGCATCCACAAATTTTTTTGCCTCTTCAGGAACCATCGAAGCATGGATGCCGCCCATCACAACAGGAATCCCCTTCTTCCGGTACATGGCAGCGATCTCGTATGCCCTGGGGGCTGAGCTGGTGAAAGCAGTGATGCCAACCAGATCGGCTTCATAATAACGGAAGGTGCGAAAATTCTCGTCGATCAGCTTGATCTTCCAGTCGTCGGGAGTGAGGGCAGCTATGATACCCAGACTCAACGGCTGGTTCCGGGTAGCACGGTTGATGTGGAAGCCGGGACGAAGCTGGTTGGCGGGGTTGATCAGCAGAAGGGTTTTCCGTCTCATAGCACTATCTCAGTAACCAGTTTTTAGGCCGTTTGATCTCCCCGAAAGCCATTCCACGGTAGTTCCAGTTGCTCATGTAGGACCAGTAAGCGGTGATGAAACTGCCTGTCCGCCACCAACTCTTCAGCATCCTGATCTTCAGGAAGCCCGGACTGTAAACCCGGTCAATGGCCTTGAAAATATATTCCTGCATCTCTTCCCTGTCCATTGTATCCGGATGGAAGGTGAGATGCTCGTAGCCATAATATTGCCAGTCGTTTGGGAAGTTGCGCAAAACCAGTTTCCCTTCCTTCTTGAGTCGTTCAAACAGCCTGGTCCCGGGCAATGGCGTCATCAGGGTCGACTGGATGGAGTCGGCATGACAGCTTCGGGTAAAAGCAACGCGATGGTCGATCCGCTCTTTCGTATCATCCTCCCAGCCAAAGATAAATCCGGCAATCACCGCAATACCGTATTTGTGCATCTTGTCGAATACCCGATCGTAGGAGCTGATCCCCATCTTCGCATTCAGTCGTTTGTTGGCGCTCTTCAGCTGGTCCTCCTGTTCCGACTCGATCCCGATAAACAGCATCCGGCAGCCGCTTTTGGCCGCGTATTTCAGCACATCTTCGTTGTCAGCCACATTCAGGGATGCCTGCCCGATCCAGTCTTTCCGGATGCCACTGTCGATGATCGCCTTGAACAACTCGATTGCCCGCTCCTGTGCTTGAGTCGTATTGCCTACAATGTTGTCATCGAGGATAAAGACATTTTGTTGAGGGATGGTTCTAAGTTCTTCGATTACTTCAGGGATGGGCCGATAGCGGTAATGCGCCCCATTGAAAGCTGTCACGGAACAGAAGTCGCAGTTCATCGGGCATCCGCGGGTAGTTTGGATGGAGGCAAATACATAACCCGGATGGAAGAGTTCACGCCTGGGATGTGGCGACTGGATCATATCCGTGAGCGCTCCTCTGTAGCGCTTCTGAAGGTTCCCGTTTTCGAAATCTGCAATCACCTTCTGCCATACCCCTTCAGCCTCCCCGGTAACTACGCTATCGACATACTCGCTGGCTTCATCGGGCACCATTGATGCATGAATCCCACCGATAACGGTTGGAATCCCCTTCTCCCGGTAGATCTGAGCCAGTTCATAAGCCCGGGTCACCGTTGAGCTGAAGGCCGTGAATCCTACAAGGTCAGCTTCATAGTAACGGAACGCCCTGAAGTTCTCGTCGATGATCTTTACCTTCCAGTTGGCGGGAGTCAATGCCGCAATGATCCCCAAACTAAGCGGCTGATACCTCGTATCCTTGTTCACAATAAACCCGCTGCCCGATTTGTTGGCGGGGTTTACAAGGAGTAACGTATGTTTTTTAGCTTCAGCCATATTACTTTTTAACCCCTAAATACCCTGGTTTGCCCCTAAATCCCCTAAAGGGGACTTGCTCTGCTTCGCAGTTTTATCCTCCCGAAGGGAGGAGTAAGTCCCCTTTAGGGGATTTAGGGGCGAGTCAAGCCCCCTTTTAGGGGGTTTGGGGGCAACTCTGCGTTCTATTGTTTATCATTATACATATAATTCACTTTCTTCTCCTTCGCAATACTCCTGTAATTCAAATTCGAATTCCACGCCCAAACGGCACTCCGGAGGCTTTTCGTATTCCACCATGTCCGTAAAAACCTTCTTCGGATCTCGCCCATCGAAGCGATTCTTCCATAAGCCTCATCTACTGCCTCCGCCAGCTCCTTCGGGGTCATTCCGCCAGGCTGGAACACCACATCCGTGAAGTGAAAATGCTGCCAGTCCTGAGGGAAATCCGTGCACAGAATGCGTCCCTCGTCTTTCATCCTTCGATACAATTTCGTTCCCGGAAGTGGCGTCATTACACTCGCCTGGGTCACATCCACACTCGATTTCAGGATGTAGTTTGTACGGTTCCGGATTGCCTCCACAGTATCACTCTCCATCCCGTAGATAAAAGCTCCCAGCACATTGATGCCCTGTTTATGAAGTGTTCTGTAGGCTGCTTTGTATGAATCAACCCCCATCCGGAGGTTTAGTTTCTTGTTGGTGGATTCCAGTGCGGTTTCATTCTCCGCCTCGATGCCGATGAGCAGCATCCGGCAACCGCTGCGGGCGGCCAGTTTCAGGATCTCCGGCTTTTCTGCAATGTTCAGTGATGCCTGTGCGAACCAATCTTTTTTCAACCCTCTCCGGATCATCCCTTCGAAAAGCGCTACCGCATGCTCTTCCGCCTTTTTGTTGTACCCGATGATGTTATCGTCCACGAAATAGAGCATCGGATGGGGAACCGACTCAATTTCATCAAGAACATTCTCCACATCCCTTAACCGGTATTTATTACCATTGAAAGCGGGTACCGAACAAAAGTCACAATCCATCGGACAGCCGCGTGAGGTTTGGATGGAGGCAAAAAGATAGCCCGGGTGAAAAAGGTCGTGACGGGCTGCAGGGACATGTTTCATCTCGCATAAAGGAGCCTGGTAACAGGGCTTCAAATTGTCCGATTCGAAATCACGGATCACCTGCTCCCACACTCCTTCCGCCTCGCCGATCACAACGCTGTCGACATACTGCAAGGCTTCATCCGGAAGATAGGAGGCATGGATGCCGCCCAGGATGACAGGGATGCCTTTTCCTCTGTATACAGCGGCAATCTCATACGCCCTGTTCACGGATGCCGTCACGGCGGTAATGCCAACCAGATCGGCTTCCCGGAAGCGGAACTCCCGGAAATTCTCGTCCCAGATCTTCACCTGCCAGTCAGGAGGTGTAAGGGCCGCAACCATACCGAGCCCCAGTGGAGCCTGTTTCGACTCGCGGCGCAGCAGGTAGCCCTTGCGGTAGGTGTTGGCGGGATTGATCAGCAGAAGACGTTTGGTGCCCTGACTCATACCGCAAAGGTATAATTTTCTCAGCCACAGATATGAATTGGCTGTTCAAACATCACCTTCCGGTATTGGTTGCTGCATAGATAGGACCATAGTGCAGCCTTGGGACTACGGGTGTTCATCAGGGTTTGGAAACAGCGGCCTTTCAGTCGGGAGGGATTGTAGATCTTCTTCCATGCCTGATCCATCAGGAGCGCTAGTTCCTGGCTTTCGATGTACGGATGCCGGAACACGATATCCTCCCAGTTGTAGTACTGCCAGTCGGCCGGGTAATCCTTGCTGGTCACACGTCCCTGCTCTTCGAGCCTTGCCCGTAGCTTGGTTCCGGGATAGGGGGTGAGGATGCTCGTTTGGATGGCATCCACATTCAACCGGTTGATAAAATCTGCCCTGGCCAGGATATTTTCCGGCTTATCGGTTTCGGCGGCAAATATGAAAGTGCCGAACACCGCGATGCCGTGCTTGTGAAATTTTCGGATGATCTTCCGGTAATTCTCCGCTCCCTTTTTCAGGTTGATTCGTTTGTTCATGGAACCCAGACTTTCAGGGGTTTCCGTCTCAATTCCCACAAGCAGGAGCTTGCATCCGCTGGCAGCGGCCAGTTTCAGCACCTCGTCGTTATCGGCTATGTCGAGCGAGGTTTGCGAAAACCAGGGGAATTTCAGCTTCCGGTCGATGATTCCCTGGAAAAACTCCATGGCCCGCTCCTGATGCGCTTTGGTGATCCCTCCGATGTTGTCGTCCACAAAGAAAATGTTGCGTCCGTCTCCGTGGAAGGCTTCAAGCTCGTCCAGGATCTGAGGGATCGGCCTGAAACGGAACTTGCCGCCGTTGAAGGAGGTTACCGAACAAAAATCGCAATCCATCGGACAGCCACGCGAGGTCTGGACGCTTCTCCATACATACCTTGGATCGTAGAGGTCATGTCTTGGGATCCGCTGGTCGGCCAACTCATCGCGGCTTCCGTAATAGACTTTTTGCAGTCTCCCGGCTTCAAAATCGGCAATCACCCGGGGCCAGATACCTTCAGCTTCCCCAACTACAACACAGTCGGCATGCTGCAACGCCTCTTCGGTGCACATGGAGACATGAATGCCTCCCATCACCACCGGGATGTTGTGCTTCCGGTACTCCGCCGCAATCTGATATGCCCGGTAAACATTGGGTGTATAAGCAGTGATTCCCACCAGATCGGCCGTCCTGAACCTGAAAGGGAAAAAGTTTTCATCCAGGATCCGGATTTTCCAGTCGGCTGGTGTATAGGCTGCGATGATTCCCAGGCAGAGTGGAGGGGTTAGGGCATAATGATCCATAGCCAACCCCTGACGGAATTGGTTGACCGGATTAATTAAGAGCAGTTTCTTTCTCTCTCTCTCTCTCTCTCTCTCTCTCTCTACAACCATCTAGGATACAATATAATACGCTCAACGCCATTAAAAGATTGGCATTCAGCGAAAAGGTAAAGAAGAAAAAATAATAACCAGTCTGTAACTTCATGGCAAAGCTAATCAGAATATTGTATCTGTTTTACCGGAAAAGCGTAATTTTGTGACTTAAAGCGAATCACCAATGAATATTGATACCTTTATCAAGCAGATTGAAGACGAATTTGACGACCTGAAGCCGGGGGTGTTGAAGCCCGACAGCATTTTCCGTGAAGTGTTTGAGTGGAATTCGATCAACGCATTGATCCTGATTGCCATGGTAAAGACCGAATACGATGTAACCATCTCCGCCGATGATCTGATCAAGTCGAAAACCGTAAACGATATCTACAGCCGGGTCGCATCCCGGATAGAGAAATAGATGGCCATTTTTTCCATACCCAGCATCCGGCTCACCGGCATGGCAGCCTCCGTTCCGCAACCCAGCGAACACAATGCTGATTATACGTGGATCTCCAAAAAGGAGCGGGAATACCTGATCAGGAACATTGGCGTGGAGACCCGTCATGTGGCTCCCAAAGGAGTGACCACATCCGATCTGTGCGTGGTGGCCGCTGAGAAGCTGCTGAATGAGCTCAACTGGGACCGGAAAGAGATTGAACTTCTTATTTTTGTTTCCCAGTCGCGCGATTACCTCGTTCCCACAACAGCCTGCATCGTTCAGGACCGCCTCGGACTGTCTCACTCCTGTATCGCCTACGATGTGGGGATGGGATGCTCGGGATACGTCTACGGCCTTTCAATGGTGGCATCCATGATGCAGTCGGGAGTCGCCAAAAAGGCTCTGCTGATGGTCGGGGATATCTCTACACTCACTACCTCTTACCGCGACAAAAGCACCTATCCGCTCTTCGGGGATGCCGGTACGGTTACAGCCCTGGAATTCAACCCGGGCGCGACCCCATTTGCTTTCAACCTGCAAACCGACGGATCAGGATACAAGGCGATCATGATCAAAGATGGAGGGGCCAGGCACAAGATGACCCGGCAGTCGTTCGACATGAAGAAGATCTCCAAAGGGATCATCCGGTCGCGGCTGAATGTGGAGCTGGACGGGATTGAAGTCTTTAATTTCAGTCTGCGGGAGGTGGTTCCCAATATCAAATCACTACTAAAATACACTGAAAAAAGTTTGGACGACATCGATTTCCTTGTCTTCCACCAGGCAAATCTGCTGATCAACAATACCCTTCGAAAGATGCTGAAGCTTGACCCTGAGAAGGTTCCCTATTCGATCAGAGAATATGGAAATACTAGCGGCGCCTCGGTCCCTTTGACCATGGTGTCGCAGCTGAGGGAACAGTTGACAACAGGGAAGGTTAAGCTGATGCTTTCAGCCTTTGGAGTTGGTCTCTCCTGGGGATCGGTGCTGCTGGAAACAGACGGAATCGTTTGTCCGGAGGTAATAGAGTTTGACAAATAAGGTTATTTTTTTACTTTTACATGCCCCCAAACCCCCTAAAGGGGGCTTACTCCGCTTCGCGGGTGCCCCTAAATCCCCTGAAGGGGACTTGCTCCGCTTCGCGGGATGACCCCTCCCTGACCCTCCCCTTCAAGGGGAGGGAATAAGTCCCCTTTAGGGGATTTAGGGGCATACAGGCGATTTAGGGGCATACAGGGGATTTAGGGGTAACTAGAAAATGCGACAAATGACAGGTTTATTCTCCCTTACCGGCAAAACCATCCTCATCACCGGCGCCTCCAGTGGCATCGGGAAAGAGGCGGCCATACTGATTTCGAAGGCTGGTGGAACCGTGTTCATCACCGGGCGGGATGAGAAGCGGTTGAAGGAGACATTTAACCGGCTCGAAGGGGAGGGGCACGGGATGAAAGTGGCCGACCTTACTGTTGAAACAGAGATGGATGCCCTGATTGAAGAAATGCCAAAACTGAACGGAATAGTCCATTGTGCAGGAATCGTTGGCCCGTTACCGGTAAAATTCATCCTGCAGGAGCATATCGACCTGATGTTTTCCATCAACTACATGGCCCCTGTCAATCTTACCGGAAAATTGCTGCGAAAGAAAAAGGTTATTGACTCAGCCTCGATCCTGTTCATGTCTACCATCGCAACGAAAAATCCCTATTTCGGCGGTGCGCTCTACAGCGGTTCCAAGGCAGCACTGGAGGCCTATGCCAAAACGCTGGCGCTGGAGCTGGTAGGGAAGGGGATCCGCGCCAACTGCCTGATGGCAGGACTGGTCGACACCCCTATGATTGAAAGCCCTTCGGAAGAGGCGATGCAGGAGGAAGCATTGGTGAGATATGTGAAACGTTATCCGCTTGGAGTCGGTAAGCCTGAAGACGTAGCTGGGGCTATACTCTATTTCCTCTCTGATGCCAGCAAATGGGTATCGGGAACTTCGTTGATATTAGGAGGAGAATAATTTAACCACAGAGGACACAGAGAAAAGGACTTAAATGATTTCCCGCCCCCGCAAGGGGAGTAAGTCCCCTTCAGGGGATTTAGGGGCAAAAAAGAGGCAAATGACGACTTCACCTAAATATTCGATTGTGATCCCTGTCTTCAATAGCGAAGACTCCCTGGAAGAGCTGTTCCTTGGGATTAAAACACTTTTCGAGGCGCGGAATGAGAGCTACGAGGTGATATTCGTGGAGGATCACGGGAAAGATGGCAGTTGGCAGGTACTGAAAAAGTTAAAGGACGAATACCCGGATCTCATCAAAGCAATCCGGCTGAGCAAGAATTTCGGACAGCACAACGCCACACTCTGTGGATTTGGTTTTGCCAGAGGAGAGTTCATCATCACCATCGATGACGACCTGCAAACCCCACCGGCGGAGATTGCCAAACTGATCGATGCCATGGCCAATGAGCCGGTTGACCTGGTTTACGGCATTTCGGGAAAGAAAAACCACTCCAGGGCGCGGAATCTTGGAAGTGCTTCTCTCAAGAAGTCGTCAAAGGCTCTGCATGGAAGCCCGGGCGAAGGGTCGTCGTTCCGCCTGATCACAAAAGACCTTGTGGATAAGATCAGGGAACACCATCAGCACTTCATCTACCTGGACGAGGTCCTGTTCTGGTATACCGACGATATTTCATTTGTGGAGGTGATCCATTTGCCGAGGAAATACAAACAGTCGGGTTATTCATGGGGGAAGCTGATGCACATGATGGCCAACATCCTGCTCTATTATACGATGCTTCCATTGAAATTCCTGGTTTACGGGGGCTTTTTCTTCTCGCTGGTCACCTTCGGCTACGGCGTGTTTCATATCATCAAGAAGTGGCTTTTCGACGTCCCGCTAGGGTACACCTCACTCATAGTGGCCATCCTCTTTTCCACCAGCATCATCCTCTTCAGCCTGGGCGTAATCGGGGAGTACCTTCGCCGGATCTATGAGGTCCAGAACCGGAAACCGCCCTTTTCCATCCAGAAAATCATCTGACCGTTGAAATTAACTTACTGACACATGAAGTATACAAAATTCGGCGTGACCATCGTGCGCCTCAAGAAGGAGGACATTGAACTGGTCAGGCAGTGGCGCAACTCCCCGCAGGTTGCCGAAAGGATGGAATACCGGGAGTACATCACCCCGGAGATGCAGAATACGTGGTTCAAGTCCATCTCCAATATGAATAATCTCTACTTCGTGATCATCTACGAGGGAGAAAAAATGGGTGTGATCAACGTCAAGGATATCGACTGGGAGACCCGGAAGCTGGAATCCGGCATCTTCATTCCTGATGAAAAGTACTGGGGCACCTTCGTCCCTTCTATCGTATCCATCATGCTTACGCAGATGTTCTTCCGCATCTTTGGTTGGGACCACTATTATGCTCACATCCTCAAAACCAACGAACGGGCTATCCAGTACAATAAGAGCCTGGGGTATGAGCTCTGTGAAGGGCAGGAGGAGAATGAGAACCAACTCTATATCCTGAGAAAGGAGACCTTTGAAACGAAATCAAAAAAGCTTCTCAAAGCGCTGGCCGTCATTTCGGGAGGAGATACCTCAGCCATTTACCAACTTGAGCCGGAAGACATTGGAACAGAGTTGGAGCAGTTTGTTAAGGATAACCTTCCCAACATTCCGTGGGTCACGAGGATTGAAGAGAACGAGCAGGGACGGTTTTATTTTCTGAGTGAGTAGGGGTATACCCCCCCCCCCTGGTATTCGTCTTCGGGGCTAATTTCATATATACAGCTACGAGGTTTCTAAGATGGGAAGCCATTAATTTCCGAAAGCCATACGGCATCAGGATTCCATACTCCAGAAATTTAAACAGCAGGTAACTGTATAAGGCCATTGGCCTGGATTTCAGATAGAGCGCAAGGGAGAATTTTCTTGAGATTCGCTGATAACCCAGCCTGTCAGCATACGTTCCCGCAATCTGGTCGGCTACAGCAACCTCTTCCCAACCCATTTTATCCTTCCAGATGTTCATATGACTGGTATTGATCGGGTAGAGGAGATGTTTGTGAAATCTCCTCATGTTTTCATCCGTATATGTTTTAGCAATCTTCTCTTTATGGAGGTAAAAGCTGAATACTGATTCATCATAAGGGATGTTGAGAAATGTTGTGATCTTTCGGAATGTATGCTCGGGCTGGGAAACCAGGTCCTCATACTTCACAATGTAAAATCGACCGGGAAATTTGTCCTGGGTTTTAAGAAACTGTTTAACGACATACCTCCATCTGCTTGTCTGGAGAGCGAGATTTGGGGCCTCAATGGGGGTTCCGTTCAACTCCCTCAGTGAGCAGAATGTGTCGCGGTAATCCCTTACGAGACAAACGAATTTGGCATCCGGGAGGGGATCCAGCAGGTCATGAGTGAGAACATCCCGGTCGATTTTCAATTGTTCGATAGAGCGGTGACCGAAGGTATGATTTTCGTAAATGTGATCCACAAACGAGAGTACGGTTTTCTCATCCCACTGTTTTATCCTCCTGAACCTGCTTGCCAGAATGGGGATGATTGGAAATTCGGGAGGAACGACAACGTTGGGATGGGCATCAAGCAGGATCCTAAGCAACGTAGTCCCGGACCGGGGACGGCCCAGTATAAAAAAAATTGGAACAGAAGAACAGGATTCCTCTTTCACGAAAGTCTGACCCTATATAGATATATAAGTTCAGACAAGCCAAATGATGAAAAGTTTGCTCAGGAGGAGGATTTTTTCCCAAAAAAATAGTGGTGGGTGCGAACCAGGATTAGTAATTTTATTGAAATCCAGCTACTTACATTATAAGGAAGAATCGATCCAAATTGCATAAATTTAAAGAGGAGTGTCCCATAGATGACCATTGACCTGGTTTTCAGGTAGGTGCCCAGATGTAACCTGGGATCAACCCGCTCATACCCCATCGTTTCTGCGTACCTGCCCGCTACCTGGTCGGCAATTCGTATCTGAGACGGTGTCAGCTCTTTTTTCCACAACCCGATTCGTCCCGTGTTGATTGGCTTCATCAGGTTGCTGTGGATTCGTTTCACAATCTCCTGGGGATAGCTCTTCTCCGTCTCTTCCTTTTTGGTGTAGAAGTCAAATACAGAAGGATCGAACGGGAGACCAAGAAAATGACATACATTCCGGATGGTCTCTTCCTGCTTCATCGCCACGTCTTCATACCTGATGATAAAAAACCGTTCCGGATACCGCTGTTTGTAAAAAAGAAATTCCTTTGCCACAAACCGCCATCGGAGCACCTGCAGAGAGAGGATCGGAGCTTCCAGTTTCAGGTCGGCCAACCCCTTCATGGAGATGAAATTGTCGCGGTAATCACGGGTGATGCATACAAATCTGGCATCCGGGAAGGTATGGATAAACCGTTTGATGTAAATGGAGTAGAGGGGATTCTTATCACCTACCATCAGGATCTCCTGCTTGGGGAAGAGAGAATAGGCGCTGGCATTGAAGATTTTCAGGAGGTCGGCGAGGGAGGCTTCGGTGCCGGCAGCAAGCAGCTCCCGGGTAAGTGCCTCGCGGTCGATCTTCAGGTTTTCCAGGGTCCGATGGTTGAATACGTTGTTCTCAAAGATATGGCCGACAAATGCCTGGATAGTTGAATCATCCCAATACTTTATCTTTTTGAAACGCTGGATCAGTCCAAGGAAAATCGGAAACTCGGGCGGGATCTTCACGTTCGGGTGAGCATCAAAAAGCGCGCTCAGGAGTGTGGTTCCGGACCTTGGTCGCCCCATGATGAAAAACATCGGAATATCTCTAATTGCTCTCTTTGGCATTGTTCTTTAATCGTCTGAGTAAAAGGTATTGTTTCAAATCCCTGAAAAAGTAAAAATCGCTCTTCCGGAAGGTGAATATCTGCAGGGCCGACATCTGTGTAATTCGTGCATAAACAAACAGAAAAGCGATAGACCCCACGGCGTAGCTGACATTGGTGGCCCACGCTGCTCCCACACCTCCATACCGTGGCAGCAGAATTAGGTTGAGGATGAAATTGATGAGCAGGGCGGGAACGAAGGTATAGATGGCTACCTGCGGTTTTCCCATTCCGGTGAGACGGCTGTTCAGGATCCGGAATCCGACCAGGATAAGGATCCCGGGCAGGATGGTACGGATCATTGTGGTTGTAGGGATGAACTCCTTCCCGAAGACCAGCGGCACCAGTACCGGAGCCAAAAAGAAGATAACAATGCCAAGGATTAGCCCGATGACCAGTGATACCCTGAAGATGGATGCCACTGTTTTGTGCAGGAACTGGTTGTCGGTGGTGTTGGCGCTGCGACTCAGGATGATCATCTCGATGGCAAAGGGAATGTGCCACAATTGTTCGGCGATCTGCGTTGCAAGGGAGTAATATCCAACCTGTTCAAACGTGGATAACTGTTTCAGCATCAGGATGTCCATCCGATAGTTCAGCTGCATCACAAAAATGGCAATGGCGTTGACCAGTCCCAGTTTGATCATGCTTTTCATCACCGGCTCCTGGTATTTCCAGTTGATTTTTACCAGGCTTTTAACGAGCAGTTTTCTGAAAACAAAGAAGAATGTAACCAGGTTCGCCAGTCCGATAGCTATAAATGCTCCCAGTACCGACATCGGGACCACCCAAACAAATATTACTGTGAAGAGGAGCGTCAGAATAGTAGGGCTTGCATTTACGATGTTGGAGTTTCGGATATCCTCTTTTCCCAGGAAGATGCCGCCGGCAAATACATTTGCGAGAAGAAGCGGAATGGTCAGCAGTACGATCCCGATGATCAGCGGGTCGAAATTTTGTGTTCCGTAGAAGAAAAATGCGATCCCGCAGATGATGATGCTCAGGGCACTTGTCCACAGAAGCAGCAGAAAGAGGGCAGAGATGATGTTCTCTTCAGGCAGGATTTTATTGCCGATGTGATAGATGGTTGATCTCCGGATGCCAAACTGGGTAAACCCGATCACGATGATGGGCAGCACGATGATGGAGGAGTAGATCCCGAATCCGGCAGCCCCAAGGATTCTTGAAAGC
>JACZJJ010000038.1 GCA_014860625.1 Bacteroidales bacterium
GTGCAGGGGTGTCGCGGTGCGGTGGTGCAGAGGTGAAGTGGTGAAGTGGTGCAGTGGTGACTGGGTGGGGTGGTGAATGAAGAGACGGTGTATGCTCTACCTGTACATTCATTTTTTCAAGGAGATGAAGCTGGTCATAGAGCTTTCTGACGTTGCCGAGGAGGATGTCAATTTCGATCTGGGGAATCAATCCTTCGGAAGCGCGGATCGTGTCGTACTGCTCCTGGATGGCTTCCAGCAGCTCCGAAAGCTGAGTATGGATGATTTGGAGGTTCATTTGGCAGGAATATTACAGGTGATTTATTACTTTTGCCTTTGTGGTGTAAAGATAACGGGTTTTGAAGAATGTTACTTGAAAAAAACAGACAGATCAACCGGCTCGGCTGGATTGAAGTAATTTGTGGTTCGATGTTCTCAGGCAAGACCGAAGAGCTGATCCGGCGCCTGAAACGTGCCCGGATAGCCCGGCAGCGGGTGGAGATCTTCAAGCCCAGGATAGATACCCGATACGCTGCCGAAGAGGTGGTGTCGCACGACGAAAATTCAATCCCTTCCACACCGGTGGAGTCTGCCTCCAGCATCCTGTTGCTAACCAACGACGTGGAGGTTGTGGGAATCGATGAAGCACAGTTCCTCGATGACGAGCTGACACACGTTTGCAACGTCCTCGCCAACCAGGGGATCAGGGTGATTGTGGCCGGTCTGGACCTCGATTACCTGGGTGTCCCTTTCGGTCCGATGCCTGCCCTGATGGCTACGGCCGAATATGTGACCAAGGTACATGCCATCTGCATCCAATGCGGCGACCTGGCACATTACTCTCACCGGATCGTTACGGGCGACGCACGGATCAGGCTTGGAGAGGCAGATGCCTATGAACCTCTCTGCCGGAAGTGCTTTGGAGAAACGAAGAAAAACCGAACGGTATAGACCGTTTCCAACGTAAATTTCATAATTTTGCGCTACTTTTCAATTTAAAAAAATAGTAACCCATGAAAAAAGGATGGATTTTTATTCTGATCGGATGTATGATCTTTAACATTTCAGCTATGTCTCAAAAAACAACGAAAGAAAAGGTGACCAAATTTGTCATCCATACAAGCTATGGCGACATGAAGGGATACCTCTACAATGAAACCCCGCAACACCGTGATAACTTTGCCAAACTTGTCAAAGAGGGATTTTTTAACGACTTGCTATTTCACCGGGTAATCTCCGGATTTATGATCCAGGGCGGCGATCCCAATTCGCGGAACGCAAAGCCTGGTATTGCTCTTGGATCTGGCGGACCGGGCTATACCGTCCCTGCCGAATTCAATAATACCCTGATCCACAAAAAAGGTGCACTGGCAGCAGCCAGGCAAGCCGACGAGGTAAATCCAAAGAAAGCATCTTCCGGCTCGCAATTTTATATCGTTCAGGGGAAAACCTATTCGGAAGGACAGCTCAACGGAATGGCATCTCAAATGGGATTGACCTATACCAACGCCCAGAAAGAGGCCTACGCAACCCTTGGCGGAACACCATTTCTGGATATGAATTACACCGTTTTCGGTGAGATTACTGACGGACTTGATGTCATAGATAAAATTTCGGCTGTACAGAAGGGAGCTGGTGACCGTCCGGTTCAGGATCTGAAAATGACTGTCGAGCTGATTGACTAATTTGTTTTTTCACCATGCAGGAGAGAATTGATCAGCTGCTTCAGGAGGTTGAAACCCTGAATGCCTCTTCCGGGGAAGAGGTTGAGCAACTCCGCCTCAGATATCTGAGCAAAAAAGGGTTGATCTCAGCCCTGTTTGAGGAGTTTCGCACCATCCCCAACGAGGAGAAACGATTGGTTGGCCAGCTCCTGAACAAGTTAAAAACAAGAGCCACCCAGAAGCTGGACGAATTGAAGATTTCGTTCGAAGAGGGTGGCGAAGAGGAGGATGCCGACCTTGACCTTACCCGGCCCACCGGCCAGGTAAGGCTTGGTGCCAGGCACCCTTTATCCATTGTCAGAAATCAGATCACCGATATCTTTGCCAGGCTGGGTTACTCTGTAGCCGAGGGGCCTGAGATTGAAAACGACTGGTACAATTTCTCCGCCCTCAACTTTCCTGTCGAACATCCGGCCAAGGATATGCAGGACACCTATTTTATCCAACGGGATCCCGACGTCCTTCTGAGAACGCACACTTCGTCGGTACAGGTCAGAATGATGGAGAGGGTACAACCTCCTATCCGGAAGATATTCCCGGGAAGGGTGTTCCGCAATGAAGCAATATCAGCACGGGCGCACTGTATTTTTCACCAGGTGGAAGGTCTCTATGTTGACAAGGATGTCTCCTTTGCCGACCTGAAACAATCGCTTTACTTTTTTGCCAGGGAGATGTTCGGCGAGGAGACACAAATCCGTCTCCGGCCATCCTTCTTCCCTTTCACCGAGCCATCAGGCGAAATGGATATCTCGTGCAACATTTGCGGAGGGAAAGGATGTAACATCTGTAAATATACCGGATGGGTGGAGATTCTCGGTTGCGGAATGGTGGACCCTCAGGTACTCAAAAACTGCAACATCGATCCTGAGATCTACACAGGCTTTGCTTTCGGAATGGGCATCGAACGTATCACCATGCTGAAATATCAGATCCGGGACCTGCGTTTGTTTTTCGAAAACGACGTGAGATTCTTGAAGCAGTTTACGGGAGCAATTTAATAAATAGCGAAATAGTGAAATGGTGAAATAGTTCAATATTTCCCTCTTCTCAGAAGCTTAATCAACAGCCAAAATCCGAATATTCCGGCGAGGATAAAGATGGTGGTTCCGATCCAGCGGATATCCTCCTGTTGGGAGATGATTGATCCTCCGATGATCAGGGCTGCAAGGACGATAGCGATGGACACCCGGTTGCTGGTTTGTTCGATCTCTTCCACCAGGGGCTCAAATCCCTTGATTTCGATGAGGGTTTTGAATTTCCCCTCCTTGATCTTGCTGATAATTTCATTGAGCTCTGAGGGAAGTTCCATGACCAGCCTGTAATACTCTTTCAGCGAGTCAAATACTTCCCTGGTAATCGTTTTAGGATCAAACTGCCGGGCAAAAAGGGCAACGGCGTATGGTTGCATCTCATCTACAAAGTCGATTCCGGGATAGAGTGTTACCGAAACGCGCTCGATGGTAGCCAGGCATTTTACCAGCAGGTAGATGCTTGGCGGGATTTTCAGTCCGAATTTCACGATGATGTCAATCGACTCCTGAAGCACCCTGCCAAAATCCATCTCTTCTATCGGAAGGTACCGATAATGGGCCATCATCTCGCCGATCTGGAATTCAAGTTCCCTTTTCTGACTGAAATGCCGCTTCCCGGAAACCAGCAGGAGAGCTTCCGTCATAGAATGTGGATCGCGCTGGATGTAACCCAGGGCATACTTTCCAAGAAAGAAGAGTTGTTCTTCTCTCAACGACCCCATCATCCCGAAATCAATGAAGGTGATGATGTTATTTTCCAGGACGAAGATATTTCCCGGGTGTGGGTCGGCATGGAAGAACCCATGGTTGAAGATCATGTCAAAAATCGTTCTCACTGCCTTGCGGGCAAGGAGGACAGGATCGTTTCCAGCTTCTATCAAAGCCTCTGTATCACTGATCTTGATCCCGGTGATGTACTCCTCAACGATCACCTTTTCGGTGGTGTATTCACTGTACACTTTCGGGACATAGACGTCTGGATCCCCTTCGAAGTTGTGTCGAAACCTAACGATATTGGCTGCTTCGTGCATGAAGTCCAGCTCCTTCCGGATGGTCTTCCCGAATTCCTTAACCACCCCCAGGACATCAATTGCTTCCATCTCCGGATTGTTCCGCTGCATTCTGCCAGCGAAGTATTCCATCAGGTTGAGATCCAGTTCAATCTTGTTGTTGATATCGGGCCGCTGTATCTTCACGCAAACCTCTTCTCCTGTCTGGAGTGTTGCGCGATAAACCTGGGCGATGCTGGCTGAAGCGATATTTATGCAGTCGAATTCGCGAAAAACGGTCATCAGCGGACGTTTCAGCTCTTTCTCAATCGCTTTGATCGCTATGTCATCCGACATCGGCTCGGCCTCATCCTGCAGTTTGGAGAGCTCCAGTCTGAGGGGTTCCGGAATGATATCAGGGCGATCGGCCATGATCTGGCCAAATTTGATGAAAGTGGGGCCCAGCTCGTCTATAGCCATCCTCACCCGTTCCCAGGTGTTGTACTTACCGATCCGTGTCAGCCTTTTTTTGGTGACAAGGTATTTCCCCAAACCGTTCTTGCTTACCCAGTCGTTGAAACCGTATTTCACCACGATCCCTATGATCTCGCGAGCCCGTCCGATTTCACTGACAGCTGTCCCAATCCTAAATAAGTTCACCATGATCCCTGATATTATTCCGCTCTATTTCTTGGCTTTGGGATTCGGTTTCGCTTTGGAAGTAACCTTCTTTTTCGGTGCCGGTTTCTTTTTGCCTTCCAGTTTCCTGACCCGGTCTTCCAGTTTCCGGATTTCCTCTTTGGTGGGAATATCCATTTTCTTCAGACTAGCCTTGAGGAAATCCTGCATCGTCTTTTCCATGTTGTCTCTGGTCTCTTCAGATTTTTTCTGCAGATAGTCCAGAAGCTTTTTTGCCTCTTCTTTGGTGAGGTTGTTCTCCTTGGCAAGCTCTTTGGCTGCTTTGGCGATCTTTTCGCTTGTCATAAAAGCATATTCGATGCCTTTATCCAGGGTCTCTTTTAAATTCTCAAACATATTTACCTCCTGTTTTATGGAATGTGTGTGACTTTCTTTATATTTTTCATGACATGCAATTCAAGGTCTGAAACCAGGCTCTCGAACTGTTTGATTGATTCGGGTTTGATCTCTGCTGCAAGCAGAATCTCAGGGATCGTTCTGAGAGTCTTCAGCAAGCGGTCCATCTGCTGCTTTTTAAAAGGTCCTTCTATCAACAGAAGATAATCTGTTTGCCTGAAAGCGGGGATCAGGAAATGGTCGCTGCTTCGATTCGACAGCAAGGTATAGCTATTGTAGTTCTCTTCATCACTACAGGTATAGACAGAAAAAGCGACCGAATCTCCGGCTTCAGGGACAGACACCATCAAATCCTCAAAGCGAACCAAATCGAACCCGGGAAGTTTATTGATCAAAAAGGAGAGGCGGTAATCTTTGAGCTGTGAAGAGAGACCAACCAGTGTGTAAAAAGTGGACCCGGATCTTGACTCCAGAAATATCCTTTTGTTGGCCATTGCTCCATATTTTTTTTGCCTCTCCTACAAAGATAGTAAAAAATTAGGACTAAATCAATCTGTTAGGAAGAAATTTGTTCCCAGGCCTTTTCGGATGCCAGCTGTTCAGCTCCTTTGATGGAGTAGTGCTGGCTGCGGGCAATGGGGGCTCCATCTACCACTACTTCAACTACATACTGTTTCTTGTAGCCGGTCCCGATTTCGTTTACGACGGTGAACAGGAGGTGTCTTTTTTCTTTCTGGGCCCATTCAATGATTTTGCTCTTGAAATTCAGTTCCTGGTTCACCAGCTCATTGAGGTCGAAATAGTGTTTGATAATCCGTTCAACCAGGATTTTCCGCGTGAAGAGATATCCTTTATCCAGATAGATTGCGCCAATCAGTGCTTCAAAAGCATCTCCCCGATATGAACGGTAGACACCATTGCTCCCATCGAGTTGGATCAAGTTTTCCAGTCCCAGTTTCTTGGCAAGCTTGTTCAACTGAACCCGGCTAACGATTTTCGATCGCATTTCAGTGAGGAAGCCTTCATCCTGTGTGGGAAATATTTTAAAGAGGAAGTCGGCCGTGATGGCATCCAGTATGGCATCGCCAAGAAATTCAAGTCGTTCATTGTTGACTTTCATTCCCTTGACGATTTCGTGTCCAACCGATCTATGAAGGAATGCAAGCTTGTACAAAGCGATATTGCCGGGTTTAAATCCGAGAATATTTTTTATGGCTGCGGCTAATTTCCTGTCAGCGGAAGATTTAATGAATCTTGACAATCCTGGCCTGAAGATGATTAGGGTTGGTACTTCTTAAAGATCAGGCTGGCGTTGTGGCCACCGAAACCAAACGTGTTGGTCAGGGCTACATCCACTTTTCGCTTTTGCGCTTTATTGAATGTAAAGTTGAGCCTGTTGTCAATATCCGGATCGTCGGTGAAATGGTTTATCGTTGGGGGAACGATATCATTTTTCACTGCCAGCAGACAGGCAATTGCTTCAATGGCTCCTGCTGCTCCCAGGAGATGCCCGGTCATTGATTTGGTGGAGTTTATATTGATATTGAACGCGTGGTCTTGAAAAAATGACAGAATGGCTTTGGGTTCAGCAATATCTCCTGCAGGGGTTGAAGTCCCGTGAGTATTGATGTGGTCAATCTGCTCTTTTTTGAGGCCTGAATCTTCCAAAGCGGCTTTCATCGCCAGAATGGCACCCAATCCTTCGGGATGCGGTGCTGTCATGTGGTGTGCGTCACCGGAAAGTCCGGCACCGGCCACTTCGGCGTAAATCTTTGCTCCCCTTCTCAGGGCGTGTTCCAACTCTTCAAACACCAGGGCGCCACCACCTTCACCCATAACAAATCCGTCGCGGTCCTTGTCAAACGGCCTGGAAGCGGTTAGCGGATCGTCATTGCGGGTTGAAATGGCATGCATGGCGTTGAAGCCTCCGACTCCGGCAGGGTTGATAGCTGCCTCAGATCCTCCGGTAACAAACACATCAGCCTTCCCCATGCGGATGTACATAAAGGCATCAGCGAGGGCATTGGCTGAAGAAGCACATGCCGAAACCGTAGCAAAATTGGGCCCCATGAAGCCATACCTGATGGAGATATGACCAGCCGTTATGTCGGCAATCATTTTGGGAATGAAGAAGGGATTATAACGCGGAACGCCGTCTCCTTTCAGGTAACCGGATACCTCGTAGATCAGTGTATCCAGTCCCCCGATGCCGGAAGCCCAGATCACACCAACACGGGTCTTGTCCACAACTCCTTCCACATCCAGACCTGCATCCTTGATCGCTTCATCGCTGGAGACGATCCCGTAATGGGTGTAAAGATCATACTTGCGTGCCTCTTTCCGGTCGAAATAATCTTCCGCATTGAAGTTTTTTACTTCGCAGGCAAACCTTGTCTTGAATTTGGAGGCGTCGAACTTGACAATTTCCGCAGCGCCACTTACGCCATTGATAAGCGCCTGCCAATAGTCATCAGCATTCTTACCAATAGGTGTAATGGCCCCGAGGCCAGTTACAACAACCCGTCTTAAATCCACGTGAAAATATTCCTTATTTCGTATTGTTTTCGATGTAAGCAGTTGCGTCTCCTACGGTACTGATCTTTTCAGCCTGATCATCGGGGATCGCAATGTCAAATTCTTTTTCGAACTCCATGATGAGCTCAACAGTATCCAGAGAGTCAGCTCCCAAATCATTTGTGAAGCTCGCTTCAGGCGTTACTTCACTCTCATCAACGCCAAGCTTATCAACGATGATAGCTTTAACTTTTGCCGCAATGTCAGACATATTTCTCCTTTTTTGGTTAATCGGTGTGCAAAGAAATGAATAATATTGTTACCACACAACAGATTTTAACGATTTTTAACATTTGCAAGAAGCACTGAATTGACTGTCAATACATTAATTACGCGACAGTTAGGGTAAAATGGAAACATCCGGATCGTTTTGTACATTTGTACCGTAAATAACCTGATCAACATGCAGCGTATCGCCATCTTTGCCTCCGGAAACGGAACCAATGCCCAGCGGATCATTGAGCATTTCCAGGGGAACCCAAAGATCCAGGTCACCCTGCTGCTCAGCAACAACCCCGATGCCTTTGTTCTGGAACGGGCTAAAAACCTGCATGTTCCGACCATCATTTTTACCCGCCATGACCTTTATCACTCCAATCACCTATTGGATATTCTCTCTGTTCAGGGCATCGACTACTTGGTTCTTGCAGGTTTTCTCTGGCTCATTCCCGACTACATATTAGATGCTTATCCTTCGCGAATCATCAACATTCACCCCGCGCTTCTTCCCAAATACGGTGGCAAGGGGATGTACGGCATGCGGGTTCACCAGTCGGTGATTGAAGCCGGCGATCCTGAATCCGGCATCACGATTCATTATGTGAATGCAAACTATGATGAAGGACAGATCATCTTTCAGGAGAAATGCCTGATAGAGCCCGGCGATACGGCTGAAAGTCTGGCGAACAAGGTACACGAGCTGGAGTACAGGCATTATCCGGAGGTGATTGAGGAGGTGATGGGGTGAAGTCTGCACAGGGCTCAGGGCTCAGAACCTCAAAATATTTGCTCTGTGCTCTGTGCTCCTAGAATCCGGGTTTCCCTAGTAATTTGAACATGTTCCGCTTATATGCCTCGACGCCGGGTTGGTCAAAAGGGTTGACTCCCAGTGTATAGCCGCTTACACCGCACGCAAATTCATAAAAGTAGAGCAGTTGTCCGAGATGCATGGCATCCAGGCAGGGAATGGAAATCCGGATATTGGGAACACCACCTTCCACATGAGCCATCCGGGTTCCCTCTTCTGCTTTGTGATTCACTTCGGAAAGGCTTTTTCCCGCCAGGAAGTTTAATCCGTCGTAGTTCTCCGGATCCACGGGGACCATCAACTCCCGGTTTGGCTGGTCGATCGAAAGAACCGTTTCAAAAATGTTGCGGCTTCCTTCCTGGATAAACTGACCCATAGAGTGGAGATCGGAGGTAAATGTGACGCCAGCCGGAAAGATGCCTTTCCCATCCTTCCCTTCGCTTTCGCCGTAAAGCTGTTTCCACCATTCTGTCAGCATCACCAGGTGTGGCTGGTAAGTGACCATGATCTCCGTCGCTTTCCCCTGCTCATAGAGAATATTCCGTACAGCTGCATAGAGGGTGGCAGGATTGTTTGAAAAGTCAGGCGTGCTGCATACAACTTGTTCCATGATGGCCGCTCCCTCAATCAGCTTCCGGATATCGATCCCGGCTACAGCGACAGGAAGAAGACCAACCGGAGTAAGTACCGAATAACGTCCTCCCACATCGTCGGGGATGATATAACTTTCATAGCCCTCTTTATCAGCGATCGTCTTTAACGCTCCCCGGGAGGCATCTGTGATAGCGACGATGCGTTCGCGGGCCCCCTCTTTGCCATACTTGCTTTCCAATTTCTGCTTGATCAGGCGAAAAGCAACAGCCGGCTCGGTAGTCGTCCCCGATTTGGAGATGACAGCAATGGCGCATGAGTATTGATCCAACACCTGTAAAAGATCGGCATGATAATCTTCACTCAAATTCTCACCTGCAAAGAGGACCACCGGGGATTGAGGGGAGCGAACCAGAGAGGGGAATGATGGTGACAGCGCCTCTATCACGGCCCGGGAACCCAGGTAGGATCCTCCAATTCCGACAACCACAAAGACCTCTGCTATCTGTTTTATCCTGGCAGCATGGTCGCAGAGCCTGGAGAGCAGTTCCTGATCAGTTTGAGAAGGCAACCTCACCCATCCGAGAAAGTCGTTGCCTGCTCCTGTTCCTGACAATAAGGTATCCCAGGCGGCATCGACGCGTGGCTGAATATTTTCAAGTGAGTTGTTTGGTAAAAAGGAGAGTACCTGGCTGATATCGATGGAGATATTCATGATGTTGAAGTTTTAAAGGGTAAAGATAGGGGATTCATCGCTTCGATCGGAATGACGCACAAAAAAAGGGGCTACGATAAAATTAGCAGAGCCGCGATTAATCGCGGCTCTACTGAAAAATCAATAAACAAATCCAGATGAAAAAAGTATTTTGCCTGCGTACAAAAGTAGTTCAGAATGACGGGGATAAGTGTTAAGGAATATTAAGAATCGTTAAAAAATGTTAAATACCCTGTTTCGCAATTTCCCTTACATTTGTAAAGAGAAATGAAACGAAACGTACTAGTAGGCATCATTGTCATCATGACCATCGCCCTGATAGGCTTACTTGGGGTGCAATTGTACTGGATCAGGAGTGCATCGTCGGTAAAAGAGGCCAGCTTCAGAAGAAGCGTCAACGAGGCAATGGCCAAAGTGGTTTACAAAATTGAGCGTTTGGAGAAGCGGAGGGCTGCCGAAATCAATCCTTTTCCGGGGATGCTGAGCTTCAACAAGCACCTCGACTACTCCCTCTTCTCCTCCACCCATGAAATGGACTCGCTGATTTCGCTGGAGCTCAATATACGGGGGGTGGACACACGTTTTCAGTTTGGAATCTACCAGCCCGAGTTCGATCTTTTCATCATGGAAAAGTCGAGCGAATACCGGAAGCAGCTGATCCAGATTGGCTATGCCTATCCGCTCTTCTCAGCTGATATGTTCACCACTCCGGAGTATCTGCTGATCTACTTTCCGTATGAACGGCAGTTCCTGTTAACGGAATTGTGGGGAATGCTGCTGATATCGATCATTCTTATTGTTGTGATTGTCTACACCTTCTCATATACGATCACGGTATTGATCAGGCAGAAGAAGATCTCTGACATGAAGAGTGATTTCATCAACAACATGACGCACGAGTTCAAGACACCGATATCGACGATATCCCTGGCCTGTGAGGCACTTGGCGACAAAGAGCTCCCCAGGTCAGAATCATTTTACGACACATACATCGAGATGATCAGGGAAGAGAACAGCCGCCTGTCGATCCTCTCAGAACGGATTCTTCAGGCTGCCGTGCTGGAGAAGGGAGAGATGAAGATGCAACTGGAGATGATTGATCTGCATACCATCATCAGGGACGTCATGAAAAGCATCCGGATTCAGGTTGAAATCAAGGATGGGGAGATACGGACCAACCTTTTAGCCAACCCTTCGGTGATGGAAGGAGACAAAGTGCATCTCACCAACCTGGTATACAATCTCCTGGATAACGCAACGAAATATACACCCCGGAAACCGGATATCCGTATCACTACGGAAAATAGTAACCGGGGAATTACGTTATCTATTCAGGATAACGGCATCGGGATAAGCAAACAGGAGCAAAAAAAGATATTTGACAAGCTCTACCGCATCCCTACCGGAAACATCCACAACGTGCGGGGATTTGGCCTTGGTCTGAGTTACGTGAAGGCCATCGTGGGAGAACATCATGGAAAAATCACCACCGAAAGTGAAATCAACAAAGGCACGCTGTTCAGGATCTACTTTCCTTATAAAATACCCGAATAGAGACTATGGAAAAGAAACCAATTCACCTCCTGCTTGCCGAAGATGACCGGAATCTCGGAAACCTTCTCAAAAATTACCTCGATGCGAAAGGGTATCAGACCACCCTTTGTCTCAACGGACAGGAAGCCCTGGAGGTATTTTCAAAACAACAGATTGATTTCTGTATCCTGGATATCATGATGCCTGTAAAGGATGGTTTTACCGTTGCCAAAGAGATCCGGACCCGCAACAAGAAGACCCCGATCCTTTTTTTAACCGCCAAGTCGATGCAGGAGGATAAATTAAAAGGATTCGAAATCGGTGGTGATGACTACCTCACCAAACCCTTCAGTATGGAGGAGCTCCTGCTGCGCATGCAAGCCATTCTGAGAAGGCTGGAAGAAAACCCGAATCCTTCCCGTGAGGAGGTTATTTACACTATCGGCGCCTATACGTTCGATATCCACCGCCAGACTCTGACCATTGGCAGCAACGAACAAAAGTTGACCTCCAAAGAAACCGGTCTGCTCAGGTTGCTGTGCATACACGTCAATGACGTGCTTACCCGCAGTGAAGCGCTTACTGAGATCTGGAACAACGACAGTTACTTCAACGCCAGAAGCATGGATGTATATATCGTGAAACTCCGGAAATACCTCAAACAGGATCCAACCGTTGGGCTGATCAACGTTCATGGCGTCGGATTCAAACTGGTTACCAACACATGAACCGGAACCCGTCACTATACCTTGTGCCCACTCCGATCGGCAACCTGGAGGACATGACCTTCAGAGCCATCCGTATCCTGAAAGAGGTTGATTTCATCCTTTCGGAAGATACCCGCCAGACCGGCATCCTGCTGAAACATTATGAGATCAGGAACAAACTGGTTTCGCACCATCAGTTCAACGAACACAAGTCGCTGGATTCGGTGGTAAACAGGCTAAAATCGGGGGAGGTAGCCGCTCTGGTCAGCGATGCCGGTACTCCGGGCATTTCCGACCCTGGATTCCTGCTTGTAAGGGCCTGCCTGAAGGAGGACCTTGAGGTTGAATCCTTGCCCGGGCCTACGGCCTTTGTCCCAGCCCTGGTGAATTCGGGCCTTCCCTGCGACAGCTTTTTGTTTGTTGGGTTTCTGCCTCATAAGAAAGGGAGACAAACCAAACTCAAAGAGATCGCCACGACTCCCTATACGCTTGTCTTTTATGAATCCCCCTACAGGCTGAGTAAATTAATTACTCAATTAATTGAACACCTCGGCCCCGACCGACAGGCATCGGTATCGCGGGAGTTGACCAAACTCTATGAAGAGACAATACGGGGGACGCTACAAGAGCTTTCTGAGCAATTCTCTGAAAGGGATGTAAAAGGAGAGATTGTGGTAGTGGTAGAAGGAAAAAAATAAGTTGTATTTCGTATTTCCGTATTTCTTATTTCTTATTTATTCGTATTCTGCCACCTGGCCCTGCTTTTAATCTCGAACGAGGTATACCCTTTCAGGGCGTCTTCTGTGATGTTAACCTCTTCGACTTTTGCCCCAAGCGGACCGCTATGGCACCATTCCAGAAACTTCTCCATCGCCTCTTCCTCTCCTTCAGCCTCGATGTAAACAGAGTTGTCATCCTGATTCATCACGACCCCGAACACCCCGAATTTATAGGCGGTTTCCATGGTACGGAAGCGGAAACCTATACGTTGCACTCTTCCTTTGACGATGATATTCAGATGCTTCATGATTCGGGGGATTGATCATTCCCGTTTGATTCGGAAAACCGGGGAACACGTACACGGCCTGTATGTTTTCGTTTTGTCCGGAAAGCTTTCCGTGCCTTTGCATATCCGAGTGAAAGTCCGATAAACAGGGATCCAGATGCAAAAAGGAGGATGACGCGGGTGAAGAGAGAGATGCTTCTCAGGTCAAAATAGATGAGCTTGAAGGCTGCCAGGAAGAGCAGGATCATAGCCAGGGTGCGGCCAAACCGTTTTTGCCAGATGAAGCCCCAGATCAATGTAACAGCACCTCCGGCAAAGAGGATGAGGGTGGCAGGCAGATGCAGCAACTCGGTCCGGATCTCATTTCCCTCCAGCTGTGATGTCGCACTGAGAGCTACGCCTGTCAGCACCATCTCTGAAATCAACACATCCAATACCATCACAATGGCATAGATCAGAAAAATCCGTTTGGCAATGTTACTCCCTTTGAATCCCTTTCCCACATATTGAAGGATCATGGCAATGTAGACCAAAAAGAGTACGGAGGGGATATAATGCAATGGGAAAACTGTGAGTCCCGACTGAATACCCCGGATGTAAAGATCGACAAGCTTTATATTCTGTAAGCTCAGCAACGAAGGATATACAACAGTCAGGATAACAGATACCAGGATGGCAATGGGAAGGAGAGAAGATTTATGGGCTGCCAGCCAGGGGATAGAGATGATGCAATAGAGGCAATGAAACGAGAACCAGCTTATCAGGGCAACCTCTTCAAATCCACAGATTGTAATGAAGCTATACTGCCATACCAGGAAGAATCCGAAATAGAGCCCGGCCATTAATATCCCTTTGAGCAGCATCCGGTATCTTCTCCGGCTAAACCACTTCCGTGAGAATTTGATCTCCAGTTTCTTCATCATGATATTGTCCACAAAGGCAACCAGGGCAATGAACAGTCCGGAGATCAATCCTCTGTAGAGAAGTGGCTGGTTATTCATCAGTCCTCCGGTAAAAGCTGCCGGAACATAGGCGAATATCAGGTCCTTTGCAAAGACAAGAGCCATAAATACGACCAAACCCAAAGCAATGATCACGGAGGGCTGATCCTTTGTTTGCCGGGAATAGAAAAGCAACAACATCGACAGGCTTCCGGCGAGGAGAATTACCTGGCTTTTCCAGAAAAGCAGCGGCAGCAAGAAACTGACCAGGACCAGCGCTGATATCAGGAAGGGGACCTTCCGGAAGGGCTTCCCGGAGTATTCCATGGCAAAAAGTGACAAGATATACAGGATTGCCAGGCCAAGTGTGAAATAGAACAGCGGATGTTTCCCATAAAACTTCAGGATAGTCGCTGTGATCAGGATGAAATAGAATCCAATGTTGAAAGCGATGGCGAAAACCTCGATATAGTTACTCAGTTTTTTTCTGCCTGCGAAGCCCCTGAGCAGCTGAATCACGTGGAATGTCAGAAACAGCAGGGAAGCAAAGATAAAAAATGATGGCAGCAGATCTTGTTGACCATTGATCATGATCTTCAGCAACCACCAGAGAGAAAACATCACCCATGTGAAGATAAAATTGATGCGTGTTGCCGTGTGACTAAGGTGCTTCCCAAAGAGGTATAGTCCGGCTGATATCAGAATCAGTAAGGGGAAGATGAGTTCCACCTGCCATCCATAGCCTCGTATCATAGCCAGGATGGAGGTAAAAATCAGGAAAACGGATATGATTTGAAACTCGATCCTTTTGCGCCATCGGGTAAGTAACTGCAAGATCAGCCATCCTGCCATCATCGCAAACGTGATCAGGACCATCGGGAATGAGATCGGGATTACATCTGGTTGCTTCACCTTTGTAATTTTTCCGTCGGAAAGAATTGTCAGCCCTGTAGTCGGGCCTGTGGCCGGAGCCTGTTTCACGATCAGCTCTTTCGGGGAGATCAGGGTTTTGGCCACTTTGAATATCGTATCCGTGGAGTTGGCTGCAAACCATAAACTGGCGCCCAGGAAAAGAATCCCGATCACACGCATCAGTTGTTTCGAAAAGAGTATCTCCACGCTTTTCAGCGAAAATCCATCCTTTGAAGAGGAGGAGCGTCGTTTCTTTCGGGAGCGTGTTGCTGCAGACATAAGTGTTATAAGAGCAGACAAATCTATCGATTTTTTTATCTTTATGGAAAATTAATCCTTATCCCATGTGTGGACGCTACTCTTTTGCTGTGGAAGATGAGCTGATCAAAGAGCGGTTTGGCGTATCTGTTCGGTCGGCCATATACAAAGCCCGTTATAACTGTGCCCCTTCCCAGGAGCTTGCCGTTATTACCAACCAGGATGCCGGTGAACTTCAGTTTTACCGCTGGGGGCTCATCCCATTTTGGGCCAAAGATCCGGCGATCGGAAATAAAATGATCAATTCCAAAGCAGAGACCATCACCGAGAAGCCCTCCTTCAAACAGGCCTTCCGGCGACGCCGGTGCCTGGTTCCGGCCGACGGTTTTTACGAGTGGAAAAAGAACGGCACCAAAATCCCCTACCGCATCGTGCTGAAGGACGAAGGACCTTTTGCCATGGCTGGCATCTGGGAAACATGGGTGAGCGCCGAAGGGGAGATCATCCTTTCTTTTTCGATCATCACCACCGGGCCCAATGAGTTGATGGCTCCGATTCACAACCGGATGCCGGTGATCCTTCATCCGGAAAATGAAAAGTTGTGGCTGGACGATACCAATGAGAATGCCCTGCAGGAGCTCCTGAAGCCCTATCCGGCAGATCTCATGAAGGCGTTTCCTGTGTCAACGCTCGTGAATTCACCTAAAAATGATAGGCCGGAGGTCATCAGGGCGATGACTGGATGACTGGATCAATCCACCTCACCCCCGACCCCTCTCCTCAAGGAGAGGGGAGTAAGTCCCCTTTAGGGAATTTAGGGGTGCATCAGATTACACCCCCTCAGGTCGCTGTGATCAAACCGGCCGAGAACTTCGAAAGAGCCGTCGTTGTGAAGTCGTCCGAGGTCCTGGGTAGCCAGGAAGGGGCAGGAGTACCAGTTGGCCAGGTCGATGACGCTGATGCCTCCGGTTTTGCCGTTTGCTGACCAGGACAGCGGGTCGTTGGGATCGCGGATGAGCACCTTCATCCATGGAGGTGCCTGAAACCTTCCATTGCCTGTTGAATAGGCTTGAGACAGCAACTCAGACATGCCATATTCTGAATGAATGTCAGTTACCGAAAAGGCCTTTCTCAGGATGCCGTGAAGCTCTTCCCTGACCATTTCCCGTCTCTCCCCTTTCATCCCTCCGGTCTCCATAATGATGGAACCGGTAAGCGCCATGGGGTGTTGTTCGGCAAAGTCGAGGAGAGCGTATGTGAGGCCGATGAGAAGGATCCTGGACGGCCCCTCCCCGACCCTCCCCTGAAGGGGAGGGAGTAAGTCCCCTTTAGGGGATTTAGGGGCATAGGAA
>JACZJJ010000039.1 GCA_014860625.1 Bacteroidales bacterium
GCGTATTTGTGACCCTGATTGCTCGAGCTCAGAACCTCCTCAACAAACCCGAACATGTCGTATTCGATGAAACAAATCAGTGTTACCTGGTTACTAATTACGGAAACGGAAAAATCATTTCAATCGATACGTCTGGAAACCAGGAGGTGATCATCGAAGGGATCACCGGTTGCCTTGGGATTCACATCATCGATACCACCATCTTCATCTCGGCGGGACAGAATATCCACATGTACGGGCTGATCTCACATGCATTTATTCAAACCCTACCTCTTATAGTGACAAACTGGGTCGATGGAATGACCGACGATGGTGCCGGGAACCTCTATGCCGCGGAAAACGCCGGGAAAGTTCATAAGGTTGATCTCTCCACATACACCGATACGATTATCGTGAACGGCGGACTGCCTGCGAATCCCCAGGACCTGGCCTACGATCCAGATGGGAACCGCCTGCTGCTTGTCTGCTGGGGAACCAACTCCCCTATCGTCTCCATTGACCTGAGCACCTATACTGTCACAGACCTGGTTCAAACCACATCAGGGCAATACGACGGCATAGTTAGGGATGAGAATGGGAATCTCTATGTTACCTCCTGGATGAATAGTGGCCGGGTGTATAAATGGGAACCTCCGTATACCTCAGATCCTTCTATCGTTTCTCAGGGACATGCAGGTCCAGCCGGACTGGCAGTGAATGAGTCCGGCAAGATACTGGCGGTTCCCAACTTCAATGCCAATTCAATTTCGTACCTGTCGCTGATCCCAACCGGGATTGCGGACGAGAAAGAAAATCCGGAGATTTATATGACTGATAAAATGATTTCCATTCACTCTCTTGAACCGTTCAATTTGTCAGTTCATGATATGGCTGGAAGAACCATTTTCCGGAAATTATTTCCTTACGGCGAGACAAGAGTCTCAGTTGATCAAATTCTGAAGAACGATGCCCCCGGAATGTTTGTGGTAACAGTAACAACAAGATCTCTAATGAAATCTGTAAAGATTATCAGGTAACAATAAGCCTTATGGCCTCTCCCTGTTGTATTCGCATTCCGGTGGTTTTGGCCTTCTTAATCATGGTGGGAATATCCGCTTTGGCCCAAACTTATGTTGTTCAGGGAGTAATCAAAGACAACAATTCATTGGAGCCGGTCAGCAATGTCAACATTATAGTAAACGGGACCAACGATGGTGTGTTTTCGGATCGCGACGGAAGATTTTCGCTTACACTAAAACGTATCCCGTCCTCTATCACATTATCCTGTGTGGGTTATGAGCCACTATATTTTGAGATTGACAACATCCCCGAGAAACCACTAGAACTGATCCTGAGGCAGAGTGCCTATACACTTCAGGAGATTGACATCAATGCAACCCGGTACAGCTATGTTTACAAAGACCGGGAATATTCCATCCAGGACTACGAAATCATGGATGACAGGCTTCTGCTGTTGGTATTCCGGTACCAGCTGAAGTATTCTGAACTTGTCCTGCTCACAATGAACGGGGATACAATAACCATTTCCCCTGTTCCAGAGCAAAAACCGAAATGCCTGTTTAAAGATTTTCTTGGAAATATACATTACATCTCTACAAAAGGGAGTTCTTTTCAATGCTATTATAATGAACTGGTTAAGAAGATTGAGTTTCCTTTCACTTCTACATATGATTCTCTTTTGCGAACCGTTAAACCGTTTTTGTTCAGTACCGGCAATCGGTTTTATTTCCAGGAGTTCACGCCAGATGGAATGGGAACAAATTACGGGTATTATGATACTGCCCACCATAAGAAGTATTTCCAGGTCAAACAGGATGAGAAAGCCCGAAAAAGTTTTGCTGACGATGTCAGGTTCTACAACCGATGGAACGATGCCCTGTTGGCGAACCAGGAATCTATATCCAGCCCGGATGTTCCTGATAACAAAAGCCAATCAACATTAAACACTTCACATCTGGGGATGTTACCTTTGGTAAGCGGCACTGATCTTCAGGCCAACAAAACCTTCAATTATCACAGGATAAATGCTCCGTTAATTAAACTGGGTGATGACGAAATGGCTGTGTTTAACTTTACAGAAGGTATCATAGAATTCATGAGTCTGGAAGGGAAAGTATATCGTACCGTACCCATTACTTTCCAGAAAGAGAAAGATGGAAATCTTCTGGCAGGTTTACTGGGTGTGTTTGTGCCTTTTTCTGAATGGGAATGGAGTGGAAAGATCTACATTGATGGTTACTTCAGGGATGTTTATACTACTTTTATCAAACAGGGCATGGTTCAGATCAGGAAGATTGACCTGGAAACCGGAAAACTGGTCAGAACGTTCAATGTGCCTTTCTCTTTCCCTGAAAAAATTGAAATTTACCAGGGAAATTCGTATTTCTTGATTAAGGAATCCGCTGAGGATTTCGGCAAATGGAGGCTTGGAAAGCTAAAGATGTAATCAAAATAAATTTATTGCGTCTAAAGGTTTTTTAGAATCCATTGACATGAATATGAAAACAAGATTATTGCAAAACATCGCGCTGGCAGTCGCCCTTGTTCTGTATACGGCATATGGGAAAGCGCAAACATCCTCTTCATTCTCTCTTCAGTTTCAAAAAGAGATGAGTCCCATTCCTCTCTCAGGCAGGGCATTCGTGATCCTTAGCAGTGATACTGCAGTAAGCCCTGATATTCCCGATCCCTTTCATCCATTTATCACATTTGGTATGAATTTCAGAAACTGGAATCCTGGTGAGCAACTTCTGCTCAATCAGAAAAACGTGGATTTTTTTCTCTTATCACCTGATAGTTTAAGAGGATATTATTCGCTCCGGGTGGTGATTGATACAGATACTACAAGCAGTATCCTGGAACAGAACGGAACCTGTTTCAGCGATGAGATCAGGATATATGCAGAACCCGGAAAAGCAAACCGGTTTGAAGTGGAAATAAAGCATATGCTCAGCGGGCGCGGCTTCCGGGAGAAAAAAAACATCCGGTTACTCCGTGTGGAAAGCAAACTGCTGAGCGATTTTTACAAGCAGCCATCCTATATCGAAGCAGCAGTGATTCTGCCAAATTCCTATTTTGAGGATAGTCTGAAACAATATCCCACCATGTATGTATTCCCAGGATGGGGGTCTACACATACGGCAGCCACGCGAAACAACTTCCAGCAAACGCGGTACGGCATGACGGGGATCGGAGAAGAAAAGATAACGGTCTTCCTCAACCAGGACTGCTCCTATGGCTTTCATGTATTTGCCGATTCCTACAATAACGGACCCCGGTCAAGTTCTTTTATCAGTGAGTTCATCCCTGCCTTTGAGTCAAAATTCAGAGCCATTTCCGATCCGCATGCCCGTTTTCTGACAGGCCAGTCTTCAGGTGGTTGGGCAGCGTTATGGCTAATGGTAAATTATCCAGATACTTTCGGCATGGTGTGGGCTGCGTCCCCAGATCCGGTCGACTTCCGGGAGTTCATGCACATAAATCTCTATGCCCCGGATGCCAACCTCTACTATCAATCAAATGGATCACTCACTCCGGGAATCCGGTCCGACAAAATAACGTTCCCTATCAGGGAGTGGATCGACATGGAAACCACCATGGGTAATGGAGGACAGTTCCAATCATTTGAAGCCGTATTCGGAAAACAGGGAACCAACCGCAAACCACAGCCCTTGTTTGACAGACAAACAGGAAACATTTCACCGACAACAATCAAAGACTGGGAATCATATGATATCAATCGGATTATACTAAAACAAGGGAAAGATATCAAAGACAAGCTGGATGGAAAAATTACCATTGTTGTTGCCGGAGATGATCCCTTTTTCCTCGACCTGCCGGTCAGAAAGTTAAAAGAGACCTGCGAGCAAACCGGGATCAACGCCGATATCAGAATATTAACTGAAGGAGGACACAACACATGGAGTGATGAAATCAGGCAGGAGATGCATCGGAAAATGGATGATATTTACAAGAATAACCGTTCAAAGTAATCAGCAATTTTACGGGATGAGAAGAAATATTCTACTAATAGTAATTTGCGCCTCACTCGTTGCATGCTTTAGGGAGAAGCAAAACCTGGTGACCGTTCCCTTTACTCTCGACCACAACCGGATGCTGGTGGATGGGAAAATTCAACGAAACGACAGTACCTGGCGAAAAGCAGTCCTGTGGGTCGACACCGGAAACCCGGATCTCTTTCTCAGTCCGGAACTGGCGAATGATCTCGGGATTGAATTGCCAACTGACAGCCTGCTTCCGGATCATGGATTCGTCGAAGTATTTCCACCTAAAAGCATCCGATTGGCCGGAATGGAGCTGAATCTGGATAGTGTAACCTGCTATGTGGTTGTGAGCCGATACTGGTTCTTCACGGCATCCCATTGCGACATGAATCTTCCCTCAACCATACTGAAACGGTATGATGTGGTCCTGGATTATCCCGAAAGGGAACTGACCCTCGCCAAACCCGGAGAGATTAAATTCAACGGACTGCCAGTTGCAGCTGATATCCGGGCTGAAACAGGGATCATCCAGATTGAAGCTATGATGGAGGAAGACAGCCTGAGTTTTGCCCTCGATAATGGTGCATCGTACAGCTTTGGGTCCACTGAATTGCTCGACCTCCTGCAGGAAACTGAACCAGATCTGCCAGTGTGCACAGGCGCCGTAGGCTGTGCAAACATCTGGGGATTGGTCCCGCGGGAGGAGAGCTGGGCAGTTGTCAGGATTCCCAAACTGAAGTGGGGAGCCATTTCGCTGACAGATGTCGGGATGACCATCCCTCCTGATTTCACACCCGATGGTAAGGGGATGATGAATTGGTACTCTCAAAAAACCGTGCATCCGGTGGACGGATTTCTCGGACCGAATGCCTACAACGCTTTTTGTTTAGGAATTGATTACCGAAATCAATTGATATATTTTTATCAGAGCGGGGAACCTGAACCGAACGATATGGACCTGGTGGGGTTAACCTTACATCCCGAAGCCGACAGCTCCTGGGTTGTCATCGGTGTGGCCAGGACAAATGGGAAACCCTTAGTAGAAGGAGTAAAGGCAGGGGATAAACTCCTGCAAATCGACGACCTAAAAACTACCGGAGCGACCATGGGAACAGTTGTGGATGCCTTGAGAGGGAAGCCTGGAGAAAAGCGAACCGTGATCCTTGAACGAAACGGGGCACGAATTTCCGTCGTTGCAAAGATTACGAGAATAATCTAAGGGTCAGACTTACCTATTCCGACAAATCTGACATTAACCTCTTTTTCACTCTGTCGGCCACCCGATCCGCTGCAAAACTGAAATGCTGCTGAACAATAACCCACTTCCCTTTCCGCTTTTCCAACACGCCGGTCCACCGGGTATCCTTCCAACAACCTACCTGGCCACTGTATTCCCCGCAATCATCCAGCTCTGCCCGAAACCAGGCAACATCCCCGGCAGGGCCAATGGATATGTTCAAGTCGCGGATTTCGTGACTCACATAATGGTTCGCCGAATCGATCCAACCATCTGAGTAACCCCGGAATTGTTCGATTCCTCTTACTGTGGCATCAGAGGTTGGCTGGAACATAAAGAATGCTGTGTCATCCGCCATGGTTGCAAAAAGCAGGTCAAAATCTTTGGTTTTAAACCAGCTTATTGAGTTATCGATTACCGTAGCGATAGTCTGGATCTCTGCTTCATTGATAATTTTTTGCTTCTCTGTGGTACACGAATGAAGAGCTATAAATAGGAGCAAACTTGTGCAAGTAAAAATGAGGTGAATACACTTTTTCATACAGTTGATTTTCTTGTAAAGATAAGAAGGAGATACCATCATGTCCTTCTGAACGCCAATATTTTAGCTGAACTTGAATCCTAACTGGATAATCTCAGGAATTGCATGGATGAAAATCGATCTGACTATCTGAGCTGCTACCCTCCCGTACAAATTTACATCAAGCAACGGATTTCCTATTCCCCGAAATAGTGTATTTTTGAACCTTATAATAAAGCGCATGGCAGAAAAGATCGGTTTTGACAATGAGAAATATCTGGAAGAGCAATCGGCAGAGATCCTGAAAAGGGTTGACCGGTTTCAGGGTAAACTGTACCTCGAATTTGGAGGAAAACTTCTTTATGACTATCACGCTTCCCGGGTTCTTCCCGGATTTGACCCGAACGTCAAAATGCGTCTTCTTCAAAAGCTCAAGGACAAGATCAACGTAATCCTTTGCATCTATGCCGGAGACATTGAACGCAAAAAGATGCGTGCCGATTTCGGGATCACCTATGATGCCGACTCGCTCAAGACGATCGACGACTTCAAGGAGTGGGGAATCGATGTCAACGCTGTAGTTATTACACGATACGCCGGACAGCCTTCCGCCAAAGCGTTCAAAAACAAGCTGGAGCGAAGGGGTGTGAAGGTTTACACCCATCAGTTCACCAAAGGGTATCCAACTGATGTGGACCAGATTGTCAGTGATGAGGGGTATGGATCCAACGAATATATTCCAACCGATAAACCGATTGTGATCGTAACAGGACCTGGTCCCGGAAGCGGTAAACTGGGCACCTGCCTGGGACAACTCTACCACGAGTACCGAAGAGGTGCGAAAGTGGGTTACGCCAAATTTGAGACCTTTCCCATATGGAACCTCCCGCTCAGTAAAAAGGTTAATATTGCCTATGAAGCCGCTACGGTTGACCTGAAGGATGTCAACCTCATTGACTCACATCACCTGGAAGCCTATAGTGAAACCACCGTTAATTACAACAGGGATATTGAAGCATTTCCGCTGCTCAGAAAGATCATCGAGAAGATCACCGGGGAGGAGTCATTTTACCTGTCACCAACCGATATGGGAGTGAACCGTGTTGGGTTTGGCATCACGGATGATGCCGTGGTACAGGAGGCTTCACACCAGGAGATTATTCGTCGTTATTTCCGTTGTGCAGTTGAGTACGCCATGGGTTTTGTAGACAAAGAGATCCTTGAACGGGCCGAATTGATCATGGAGAAGGTAAATGGTAAACCTGAAGACAGAGCTGTTGTCATTCCTGCACGAAAAGCAGCTGAAGATGCTGAAAAGAACGGAAAAGGAAATGAGGGGATCTATTGCGGGGCTGCACTCCAACTGAAAGACGGGACCATCATCACCGGAAAAAATTCTCCTATGATGCATGCCAGTTCCAGCCTGATCCTGAATGCCGCCAAACACCTCACCGGGTTGCCCGACAACATTTACCTGATCCCGGAAAATGTGATCAGCTCGATTACGTTTTTGAAAAAGGAAGTCCTCCTCGGCCGTGTGATCAGTCTTGATGTTGAAGAAACACTGATTGCCCTGAGTATCAGCGCCATATCCAATCCTGCTGCCCAAATGGCGGTAGAGTGTCTGAAAGATCTCAGGAATTGTGAGGTACACCTTACACATATCCCCACACCGGGAGATGAGGCGGGACTGCGTAAGCTTGGAGTTAATCTTACTTCCGACCCCGATTTCTCTTCCCGAAGCCTGTTTATCAGCTGACGCTTCGTCTTAAGAGGTATTTTTACAAGTCTCCCTTTTTCACCATTTCACTATTTCACCATCTCACTATTGTTTTTAAAAATCAACGGTAATAACGGCAATGCCAGGAGGTTCAACCCTGCGAAGAGAATAAAGGTCCACTTGTACCCAATGGTGTCGCTCAGGAACCCTCCACCGGCCAGACCGATACCTGATCCGATATTGGCGACGGCCATCAGGATAGCAAACATGGAGGCGGCAATCCGCATATCTGTTTTACCCATCGAAGTGGCGAAATAGACGGTTTCGAAATAGCCGTATGACAAGCCGAACAGGAATACCAGTGGCCATGCCAGAAGCGGGTTGGTGATCAGGGCAATCAGAAAAACCGTGACGAGAGAGGCATAGATTGCCAATCTCAGGGAGCGGGGATGGCCAATCCTGTCGGTGAGTTTCCCCCCGGTCACCCCACCAACGATCACGCCAAGACCCCAAACTGCCGCGTAAAAGCCTGCCATCATATAGGAAATTCCGAAAGTTTCCTGCAGGAATGGATTGATCAGCTGGTTGGCTCCGCTGGCAACGATAAAACCAAGGATTCCCAGAAGTCCCAGGGCCACGATCTGTCTGTTCCCGAATGCCCGGAATGCGCTCCATTCAAAGGTTCGGCCGGGCGGGCGCGAAGGCTCTTTCAGAATCAGCACCAGGGGAATCGGAATAAGTGTCATCACTGCAAGCGAAATGAATACTGCATCCCAGTTGGCAAGCTGCGAAAGTATGCCAACTGTTGCCGAGATCAGCACGATGCCGAGCGCCCGCCCGGCCACCATGATGCCCTGTACCGTCCCCTCATCCTCCTTGGGGGTTGTATCCAGGGCAAACCCGTCGGTACAGGTATCGTACATGGCCATCCCTGTCAGGGATAAAAAAGCAACCATCGTAAGCAGAACAAATGATTCCGAAGGATTGATCAGCATGAATACCAGTTGTCCACCTGCCTGAATCAGCAGTCCGATGATGATATAGGGTTTTCGGTAACCCATGCCGAAAAGGTTCACGCGGTCGCTCAGCATACCCAGGAAAATTTTCAGGATCAGCGGCATCAGGGCAACAGCGGAAAAGATGCCGATCTGGCTCATGGAGATTCCGAACGATCGAAGGTAGATGGCGTTAAGTGCGGTAAAATAACCCAGAATAGACCCCTGCGCAAAGTAGAGCATGGAGAAAGTTGCGTAACGCATCCGTTTTGTTCCTGTCACAATCTCTCTGTTTCGATGACTATTTTTCCCTCACCGGGGATGAAATTCCCGATCAGGCTCGCATGTTCCACCCCCGATTCTTTAAGGGCGGCAACCAGTGATCCTGCCTCTTTTGCCGGGACAGCAATCAGCAACCCTCCTGATGTTTGGGCATCACAGAGGATCATCTTTTCGATCTCCGATATTCGGGATCCCCATATAACAGCCGATTCTACATGTTGGAGATTGAACTTTGTCCCTCCCGGGATGATTCCTTGTGCCGCCATCTCCTCCACACCTTCAAGGAGAGGTATCCCTGATATGTCGATCTGAACATTGACCATTTCACTGGTCACCATCTCCTTCAGATGGCCCAGCAATCCAAACCCAGTGACATCGGTGCAGGCATGCACGGTAAATCGCGTCATCAACTCAGCGGCTTTTCTGTTCAGCTCCACCATGCAGGTGATCAATTTCTCTTCGTATATCGGACGAAGCAAGCCACGTTTCATAGCCGTTGTGAGGATACCGGTTCCCAATGGTTTCGTCAGAATCAGAACATCCCCAGCCATTGCTCCCCGGTTTCTGATGATCCTGCCCGGATCCACCAACCCTGTAACGGACATGCCAAACAACGGCTCGGTCAATTCAACGGTATGGCCGCCCAGTATCTGGATCCCTGCTTCTGCAGCTTTGTCAGATGCCCCTTTCAGAATCTCCTGCAACACCTCCAAAGGCAATCTTGTATCGGGAAAACCAACAATATTCAGTGCGTAAAGAGGTCTTCCTCCCATTGCGTAAATATCACTGATTGCATTGGCTGCTGCAATCATACCATAGGTATACGGATCGTCAACCACGGGAGGGATAACATCGACTGTCTGCACCAGAGCCTGTGATTCGTTCAGCTTATAAACTGCAGCATCATCGGATGTTTCGTGCCCAACAAGAACATTTGGGTCTGTACCCCGTGGAAGCTTTTTCAGCACCTCTTCCAGCGTTTGGGGGTTGATCTTACAGGCACAGCCGAGGGCGTGGGTGTACTCGGTAAGGCGGATCGCCCCCCCTTTTACCCCTAAATCCCCTGAAGGGGACTTGCTCTGCTGCGCAGGTACCCCTAAATCCCCTGAAGGGGACTTGCTCTGCTGCGCAGGTACCCCTAAATCCCCTGAAGGGGACTTGCTCTGCTTCGCAGAATTATCCTCCCGAAGGGAGGAGGAAGCCCCCCTTAGGGGATTTAGGGGAAATGGAATTTCGTACTTCGTATTTCGTATTTCCTTATATGCTTTTACGATAATCGGTACTGCCTCCCTGATCTCCGCTTCCGTAGTCATCCTGCCAACGGAGAAGCGGATGGTTCCCATGGCATATTCGGTTGGCACATGCATGGCTGCGAGAACTCCCGAAACACCCTCCTCTCCGGCATGGCAGGCTGCACCGGCTGATGCGGCTACTCCTTTCATTGCCAGCAACAGGGTATTGGCTTCCACACCAGGGAAACCAAGACTCAGTGTATTTGGAAGCCGAAGATCCGGGTGGCCATGAAGCAGAACTTCAGGAATCTCCTTGCTGATGCAGTTGTGAAGTAAGTCGCGAAGATTCGCGATACGGGATATGGGACTGGTGACTGGTGACTGATGACTGGTAACTGGGAACTGATGACTGGTAACTGGGAACTGTGAACTGCGAACTGCAGACTGCCAACTGCCAACTAGTTCGGCTGCTTTTCCCAACCCTACTATGCTGATCACATTCTCGGTTCCGGCACGGCGGTTTGCTTCATGATCGGCACCATGCATCAGCTTTGTCAGTTGCACCCCACGCCTGATGTAGAGAGCTCCTATTCCTTTGGGAGCGTATATTTTATGTCCGGCGACGGATAAGAGATCTATCCCAAGTTCATCCACTCGGACAGGGATCTTTCCTATGCTCTGAGCCGCATCGGAATGAAAAAGCACCCCCGATTCGCGGGCTATCGTGCTGATCTCAGAGATCGGCTGGATAGAGCCGGTTTCATTGTTTGCATGCATGATTGAGATCAGGAGCGTTCCGGGACGGATAGCTGCATGGATCTCTTCCGGATCTACGATTCCAAAAGCATTGACGCCCACCCGCGTAACTTCAAAACCTTCACTTTCCAGGTAATTGCATACCTCTGAAACTGCCGGATGTTCGATGGAGGAGGTAATGATATGGTTTCCCCGATCACGTCCGGCAAACATGACTCCCTTTATGGCATAGTTGTTTGATTCCGTGCCTCCACCTGTAAAAACCACTTCAGCAGGGGAGCAGTGAATCATGGATGCAACCTGACTTCGGGCCTGAATCACTGCCTGAGCGGCAATCCTCCCAAATTCATGCATACTTGACGGATTCCCGAACATTCCCTCAAGGAAGGGCTTCATCGCCTCCGAAACCTTCGGATCCAACGGCGTTGTAGCGTTATAATCGAGGTAAATCGGATCCATTTTTTAATGTCTTACGCGCAAATTCAGCAAGTCCGATAGCAATCTCCCTGGCATCAAACACATTCACCGGAAAGGTATACCGTTTTTGGTTCTCGCGTCGATGTATAGAGAATGAGTATGTTTCGTCGTAATAGGAGAGTACCTGGTTGGCAACGGCTGCATAATCCTTTTCCCTGATGGAAACTAAAGCTCCCTGAGCCCTCTGCTTACCTAAACGGGTTTCAATCTTCATCACCGCTTCACACAACAATTGATCATTGATGCCGGCATATTCACCTACCAGTCTCTCAACACGAACCTCTTTCGGTACCTCAAGGATGACCAGGGGAGCCCCGTGAATCTTTCGGATTACAGGATCTGGCATTGTGACCCGTCCAATCATCCTGCTTTCATCTTCCATCCAGATAAACTGTTCTTTATCCAGTTGTTGCCAGATACTGAACAGATTATTCTCAAATTGTTCATTGGTGGGCTGATCAGGTAACCCAATGCCACCAAAAGCGGAGCCTTTATGGGATGCAAGGGCCTCCAGGTCAATCACCTGCTCGCCGATCTCTTCCAGCTTATTCAGCACCTCTGTTTTTCCACTCCCGGTAAAGCCACCAACAATCACTACATTCGCCGGTTCATCAAAGGAGGCCCGGATGAATTTTCGATATGCCTTATAGCCTCCGGTAAGAAGTGTTGTGCGATATCCGTTTGTTTCGAACATCCATGCCATGTTCAAGCTGCGCATCCCTCCGCGCCAGCAGTAGATGTATAAATTTCTCCCGTGAGTCTTTTTGCTGATATCCCGAAGTATCCTGCCCGTTTTTGGAAGGATGATATCCAGCCCCCGGATGATGGCGTGATCGCGGCCCGACTGCACGTATAAAGTACCCACTTCTGCCCTTTCTTCATCCGAAAAGATCGGGATATTGATGGCGCCAGGGATATGACCCTGCTGGAACTCGGCCGGAGAACGCACATCCACAATCGTTTCAGATTCACTTGCTGCGAGAAAAGTTGTTGCATCCAGGTAAACAGGCATAATTGGAGATGTGGGAAACCAGCACAAATGTACAGTATTTTATATCTTTGCACTTCAATTGATCCTGAGAAGATGAGTGATTTTATCCATCACGAATGTGGCATTGCATTGGTCAGGTTGCGTAAACCGCCTGAATATTACCTTGCCAGGTACGGCACTTCGTTTTACGGGCTGAACAAGCTGCACCTGTTGATGCAGAAGCAGCACAACCGCGGGCAGGATGGTGCCGGTGTGGCTGCCATCAAGTTTGATGTTGATCCCGGCCACCGGTATATCAACAGGATCCGGTCCAACTCATCAACACCCATCAAAGATATTTTCTCCCGTATTGGGAATGCCGTGAAGGAAATTGAAGAGAAGCACCCTCAACGGCTTCACGATCCCGATTGGTTGAAACACCATCTGGAAATGTACGGGGAACTCCTGATGGGGCATCTCAGGTATGGAACATTCGGCCAGAATACGTCAGACAGCCTTCATCCATTTATCCGTGAGAATAACTGGAAGACCAAAAATCTGGTGCTTGCAGGAAATTTCAACCTTACCAACGTCGATGAACTTTTCCAAAAGCTGATTGCCTATGGGCAATGTCCGGTGGAGACCTCCGATACCATCACGATCATGGAGAAGATCGGCCATTTTCTGGACGAGGAGAATGAGAAGCAGTACCAGAAGTTTAAAAAGGAGGGTTTCGAGAAGCACCAGATCTCCAGCCTGATTGCACGGGATCTTGATGTCAGGGAAATTCTTATGAATGCCTCCGAAAATTGGGACGGAGGGTATGTGATCACCGGGATGTTTGGTCATGGCGATGCCTTCGTGATGAGAGACCCAAACGGCATCAGGCCGGCCTTCTATTATGCCGATGATGAAGTAGTGGTTGCAGCTTCTGAGCGGCCTGCCATCCAAACAGCGTTCAATGTCAGCAGTGATCAGGTGAAGGAGCTTACACCCGGACATGCCCTGATCATAAAACGTGATGGAAAATTTGAAGAAGCACAGTATAAAACTCCCGGTCCTAAGTTCTCCTGTTCTTTTGAACGGATCTATTTTTCCAGGGGTACCGACAAGGATATCTACCTGGAGCGTAAGAAACTTGGAAAATTTCTCACCCCTGCTATTCTGAAAGCAGTGGATTACGATATTGAGAATACTGTTTTTACATATATCCCAAATACGGCCATCGATGCCTACTTTGGATTGGTCAAGGAGTTGGATCTCTTTTGCGATGGCATCAAACGTGACCGGTTACTGAATATAAAAGAGAGCTGTACTCCGGCACAGGTTGAAGAGATCCTGAAATTAAAACCGCGTGCCGAAAAAGTGGCTGTCAAGGATATGAAGCTGCGAACCTTCATCACTCAGGACAGCCAACGCGACGACCTTGCAGCTCACGTCTACGATATCACTTATGGAAGTATCAATGCCGGAAGTGACAACCTGGTTGTTCTCGACGACTCAATCGTAAGAGGCACTACCCTTAAACAGAGCATTTTACGCATACTTGACCGCTTGGGCCCAAAAAAGATCATCATTGCCTCTTCAGCTCCTCAGATTCGTTACCCCGATTGCTACGGGATCGACATGGCCAAGCTGACGGATTTTATTGCATTCAAAGCGACCATCGCACTGCTCAAGGAGACGCATCAGGAACACATCATCAATGATGTCTACAAACGGTGCAAAGAGCAGGAATTGCTTCCAAAGGAGGAGATTGTCAACTTCGTCAAAGATATCTACAAGCCATTTTCGGCCGCCCGAATATCTGATAAAATCTCTGAGTTGCTTACTCCTCCAAACTGCCACGCCCAGGTTGAGATTATCTACCAAACGATTGAAGACCTTCATGATGCCTGTCCGGATCATACCGGCGACTGGTACTTTACAGGGAACTACCCAACTCCTGGGGGGAATAAAGTAGTCAACAAATCTTTTCTAAATTACATTGAAGGAAAAAACGTAAGGGCTTATTAGGGATTAGGGATCAGCAATCAGGGATAGTATCGGGTTGTTTTATGCGTTTTGATCCCGGTACGCTTTGGAAATCCGTTCCGTGATCTTGCTTAACTCCTCCTGAGAGAATTTCAGTTTTGGCTTCTTAAAATCAATGTCATAGATGGTTTGCAGCGGAACCAGATGAATATGCGCATGAGGGACCTCAAGCCCGATGACTGCTATACCAATACGTTTGCATGGGATTACCGTTCCCATTGCCAGAGCCACCTTTTTTGAAAAGGTAAAAAGATCCGCCAGAGTGTTGTCAGGGATGGCAAAAATATAATCCATCTCCTCTTTGGGAATAACCAGTGTGTGGCCTTTGGCGATGGGATTGATATCAAGGAAAGCAAGAAAACGATCATCCTCTGCCACCTTGAAAGATGGAATCTCCCCAGCTACTATGCGAGAAAAAAGGCTTCCCATGATTAACAATTTTTCCGGGAGATCTCGAGAATCTCAAATGAGATCATTCCGGCAGGTATTTCTATATCAACTTTTTCTCCAATGATTTTGCCCAGGATCCCCTTGGCGATGGGTGAATTTACTGAAATTTTACACTCTTTGACGTTTGCTTCGTTTTCAGGTACCAGCGTATAGCAAACATTGGCACCGCTTTTCAGATTTTTCAGCCTGACCGTAGAAAAGATCAGGACTTTCGAATTATCGAGTTTCGTTTCATCAATCAAACGGGCACCACTAATCGTATCCTGGAGCTTTGAGATTCTTAACTCAAGCATCGATTGTGCTTCTTTTGCAGCTGTATACTCTGCATTTTCAGACAAATCGCCTTTGTCCCTGGCTTCGGCTATCTGTTTTGAAATCCCTGGTCTCTCCACAGCAGTCATTTGATGGAGTTCATCCTTCAGTTTTTGTAATCCCTCCGGAGTAAAATAGTTAATTTCTGACATGGTTCCCAGTTTATCTTGCAATGATAATAAGGAAAAAGACCCTTTTACAAGGGTCCTTTTTCTCTATGTAAAGTTAGGTTAAAAAACCTAAACTACAGCAATATTAAAAATTAAGTGTTATTCCTACGTTATGAACGCCTCCAAAAGGGTTTGTTGACCGGTAGGAGTAGTCGATACCTATTCCAGTCTCCTTCTCTTTGTTGAAAGGCACTGACACGGTAAATCCGGCAGAAATACCAGTAAATACAGTGCCTCTGTCAGCGACATTGGTCTCAAAGATACCTTGCTGGTATGTATAAGCAGCCCTTAGAGAGAGATAATATTTGAGTGCATACTCGAGACCGAGGATAAACTGGTCCTTTGTGAATGAGTTGGAATTAAAGTTTCCGGCAAGTGTAATACGGTTCATTTCACCAATCAGGAAATCATATGAAGCACCAATTCTCAATGTAGCAGGCAATTCAAACTTCTCAGCCCGCTGTGATACGGTAAACAAGTCGTTGTCATTACCATGTCCCGGGATGATTCCGCGGAAAGAGAGTCCGTCACCAGAAAACCTCATGGGAGTACCTACATTTTTCAGAGCCACACCGAATTTGATCTGATCACGCTCGCCCGTCACATACTGAACCCCTGCATCGATGGCAATTCCCAATGCACTGGCATCGGAGATAGACTCGGAGATAATCTTAAAGTTGATCCCACCATAAATGCTGTTTGAGAATGCTTTTGCATAACCAATGTTGATGTTCATGTAAGCTGGTTTGAAGGTTCCCACACCACCTTCGGGAGAGTTTGTAGTAGTAATTTCAATCTCACCGAAGTTCATCGACATTACGGCAGCCGTAAGGACTCCTTTATTTTCCCCCAGTTTCTGGCTCAATCCGAATGAATAAATATTAATTCCGGATCCCTGTAACCAGTTTGTGTATGAAAATATGATCTCCGTCCCTGAGGTAAAAGCAGTACCGGCAATGTTGGTGAAAAGAGCTTCAAGTCCGTGCGTACAAGCGGTTCCAACGCCGCCCCAACCGGAACTCTTAGCCCAGGGGTTAATGAGCAACTCAGAAGCCCCTGCCTGGCCTGAACGGTCTTTGTTCCCGGCTGTAACCTGACTGGCAGGATACACAATTAAAACTACCAGGAATAAAGCCAGTAAAATGCTATATATGTTCTTCATAGTGATGTATTTTTGTTGTTGAAACATGTTATAATCATTTACATTACAGTGAGTTCAAGTCAACAGGTCGTAGAATTCCGAACCATTTCAAGGTTCGTTCACCAAGCCCTTCGGCTTTCACATGTATCAGGTAGACTCCACCTGCAATTGGAATTCCGGCAAAATTCTTGAGGTCCCAGTCGATGGAAGTTTTGGCATCGGTATTCAAACCGGCATTAGAGGCTCTTGGAAGACCTATACCGGATTTATCAACATTGAATTGCCGTATCATCGTTCCACTGAGGTCATAAATAGTAACCGTACACCTTGTCGGAAGATTGACGATTTTGATTCGGTTATCAAGCTGATTTCGCTCGTAGTCATCGTATGCATAGTAAGGATTTGGAACCACGTTGATGATATCCAGATCACTCTCCATTTTTGCCATATTGTTCTTGGACGTTGCGATCGCTTCTGTACTGAAGGAATACATGGGCCATGCTCTGTTTTGCGCTGTATCCACAGCGCTGTCCGCAATTGCTTCGGAATAGTATCGCTGGTAAGGCTTTGCAACTCTGATAAGAATCGCTACCGGACCGCTGAGCCATGGTTTACCTTGAATTGCCAGTGGCATGTTCACCCACATGGATGAGGCATAAGCCCGGGTTTTGTAGATATTATCCAGTTTCTTCAGATTCAAGACACTGAACAACTTCTGCCCAGCATCATAAGCCGGAAAGTTCAGGTTTATGGTGTCGAGAGTTAAATCCCTGTGGGCCATCACGTAAACGTAGTGTTGTCCGCCGAATACCGGGTTAAAGCTCTCATCGTGCATCCTTGACGAAGGATTCCAGATCATGTCGCGACCATTATCAGCAACAAGCCAGGAGTTCTCTCCAAACATGATATTCAGTCGTTCGCCGGTTTCCAGATTAATGGCGTAACCAGGGAACCAACCCATGCCATACTCAGAGATATAACTGGAGTTATACATCGGGTCAGTGCTAACAACTCCGGTATCTCCGTCTACGTTCACCGATTTTCCTTTCCTCAGGTCGAATAACCGTGCACGGCCTTCCGAAATGAGAGAGTCGGGGCAAAGCTCAACAACCGGGGATCTTGTCCATAGCGATTTATCGGTAGTGATAATGATATCAACGCTGGCCAGATTCTCAAGCCTGTTAAATTTCTTGGAGTTGGAGCTGTATGCGGGGCCTACGGAAAGTTGCTGTGTATAGGCACAAAGAGCGTAGGGTGCCCAGGTTCCTCCCTGGATTCCTCCAACGAATGGATGAGTTGCACCCATGACCTGGATCTGCTGGAAATTCTTATTCGGATCCCAGGGATCATCGGCTGCCATATCCCAGTCATAAAGTGATGAATTGCCACCGGCTTTATAGGTACCAGCCCTGATCCAGTTCACATCGATTCCCGGAGGATTATCCCAGTCAGGCACACCGCCGAGCCATTTATTGGCCGGATCAGCATAGACTGCAGGTGGTGCGAAGAGGAGTCCGTTATCATCGGTGTGAATAGCGCCAGGAAGTGTATCTCCCGGGTTTGGAATCTGTGAAATCTCAAGAGCAATCCCAAGATCCAGGAAGAGTTGTTCATACGGATAGATCGTTGTCGTATCGGAAATGTAAGTAATCCCTGTCCTGGTATCTACCATTTTCCAAAGGCCGAATCGAATGTTCGGATTGGTAAAGGTGGGATTTGCAGGTCCCGTAACCATCGAGTCAAATGTTACAATATATTCACTGGCAATCACATTCAAGGGGTCAACAACCTGAACATTCAACGGTCCGTAACCTGTCATATATTTTGCCTGGTAAGCAATTGGATAGTCCTGGCTACCGTATTTATTGGTGGCGCTGGCAGGTGGTTTGCTCATAATTTCCTGAACAGAGGAGGGATCCAGAAAGAGGACCTTTCCACCGTTACCCTGACCCTGAATACGGGTAATTGTAGGACCGTCACCGTATAGGGAGTTTGGTACATCATCGAGAGGAATATGCGGAATTCCCGTATAACTCTTCAGGTTACTCCGGCCAGCCAGGTAGGGCTTTTTCTGCCCTGCAAGTCCTGTCGGGTCTGTCTGGTTGTAAGGAGCATATTGATTGTAAGCATAGGAAATCGCCATGTAGTAATACTGCTTGTGGTTGATCAGGGTAAGATCCTGGGTAGCGAATTTGTCTTCGGTCAATTCAAATGAATGAACAACACCAGTATTGGTTCCATCTACCATCACTTCGCCAACGTTTCCATTGAGGGCCTGATCAAATGTCCAGTTAACCAGTTTGGTAACATCGTTCTTGATATCGCACTGGAAGACAAGACGTGATTTGCTCGGGTCATAAAGATCTGCTGCACTTACGGTAGCATCTTTTAACTGGAAGACCTGGTATCCCTCAAACCTGTAAAGGGAGTCGTTTCGTTGGTTGTGAGGTAAGGTATCCGGGTTTGGAATTTTCGGATCATACTCTACATATCTCTCCTGGTAGTTATTTCCTGCATCATTCACTTTTCTGTTAGTGATGTACATGATCAACTTACCATCCATCTCCTGGATGGTAAGGTCAGGAGCATTTGGTCCGTTGAGAACCGCAAAACAGTTGTCAAACAAACTCTGACAAAGGTCGTCAACAACACGCAATTTCTCAACAGCTTCCCACGGAGTTCCGGAAATCGTACGTGCCCATGGAATACCAACAGTGATGTAGTTACAGGCACCCGGGCCGAGTGTAAATGGTCCTGCTGACTGCATAAAACGGCGGTCGCTCGGGTTGTTGCCGGCGGTCTCCTCCGTCCAGTATTTGTCTCCGTTTGGCGGTTGGCCAGCAGTTCCCCAGTCGCAGGGATCCGAATCACCCGGAAACATAAAGGTACAAGCCGGGCCAACACCACCTGCACTGGTGTGTGCATTTCCACCGTAGAGCATTGTCGTATTGTCTTTCCAGATCCCGCGGAGGAAGAGGTAGTATTCAGGAGCATAATCGGGATCCTGCATGTACCATGGAACCCCTGAAAGGCTGTTATTATGGTATACAAAACGGCGCATTCCATATCGCTCATTATCGATAATACCATCACCATAGCCAGCATCAGCACCATTGATAGCCATCTGGTCTAAGGGGTATTCGCTTGTCAAAATCGAGCAATCCCCTGTAAATTTAGGATTATCCCGTTGGTCGGGATCCATGTAAGGGCCTTGGAAAAAGTCAACTCCAACGGCTGGAGGATGAGCTCCATAGGCCTCAATCTGCCCTGTTCCGTCAATGGGCTTTCCATTGTAACAATATCCCAATCCACGACTCACATCACAACCTACATAGTCGTCCTGGGCGTATCCGAGGTCGGGGTCAACCCACTGGCTGAAGTAGGTGCCTGTAAGGGTATAAGTTGATCTGTTGATCACCTCATAGCTATAAAAGGTCATGTCGTTGATTTCATCGTTTGTGGCAAATGAAAAATACTGCGACCTGATCTCCATCCCAATGGGTTCTCCTTCGGTTTCAGAGTGGTAGTTACCTTTGTCGTTATACACTGCCCATAAGGTCTGGTCGCCTTTGATTACCTGGTCAACAAGTATACCGAGGGTATCTCCTGCTCCGCCATTTTTCAGTGGTGCCCGTGCAACACGTTCTCCCGGTTTCAGGTTATTCGGACAAAGTTTGTTTGCCAGATCATAATAAGGATAGTCTCCCTCTGCTGGATCGTAGGTTCCGTCTCCGCCCTGATCAAAAAAGGGTGCCAGGTAGTAAGCTTGTCCGGCAGCGCGGTCGCCATGAGCCGGCCAATCCATAATCGATGGGGGGATCTGGTAGTCCGGATAGTTATCCTTGTTATCCCACCAGGCCAGAAACTCCTGAACCTCGGCACGGGTTATTGGATAAAGCTTGTCGTACTTGGCGCAAACGTCCGCTTCAATAGCGGCTGATCCGTCGATGGTAAGAGGACCAGGCCAGAAGTCATTCTTGGTATGTGCCGAAGCGCCGCTGGCACCTTGTCCGTAACGGTATGCTGCAAGCTTCAGGTTGTTGTTGATATCAATCCCGCCAATCCAGAGGGAGAAGGAGAACATCGACATCTTTCTTGACCCTTTGGGGATCTCATACTCTGCATTCTCCAGGAACCATCCGTTTCCGAACGAGTAGATGATCGCCCTCACATTGTTGAGGTCAAGGTATTTATAAGCTGAGCCAGCATCGCAACTTGCGGCTGTTTCCTTGATCGTAACTGTACTCTTTGTGCCATTCCTGACTTTTTCCTTCGAAAACGCCGAAGGTTGAAGCACAATCAGGCAAAAGAGCGAGACGAATAAGAAACGAAGTATATTTTTCATAGTGCTGATATTTTTGAATATACTGATACAATTTGTGTTCACCATATGATGTATCCTCCCTTGATTAGAAATTAAACATTAAACCTAACCTGATCTGGCGGGGGGAACTAAAGTTATATGGATTGGCGATCCATACGGAATAGAGATCCCGGTACGATTGCGAGCTAACCTGCTGGTTAATCTGGTTCTGATATTCAGGAGCCGATAGATACCCGTCATCCGTAGCACTTCCAGTGGCCGGATATACATTGGTAACGTTCTGGGTATTCAAGAGGTTAAGAATATCAAGATATACGTTGATGGTGCCACCACGCTTGTTTTTTCCCATTGCAAACAAGAAGTCCTTGTCAATACGCATGTTGATCACGAACTGCCATGGCAGTCGGGCGCCGTTAATTGATCCTTTGATCGGACCCATCCCACCGTATGGCATAATCTTGCTCGATTTGGTGTAAGGTGTTCCGGATCCACCGGTGACAGTAAAGTTGGCACCAAAATTTGAAAGAAGCTGTACAGGTGCTTTGCCACTCTTTTTACGATGAATAACCGGTCCGTTATAATCTTTTCCAACACCCCAGCGGTAGTCGATACTGATGTTAAACTGGTGACGACGGTCGAAACTCAGAGGGTTAAGTGTTCTGAGGTTCGGTTGTTCCGACCTTACAATAGCAGAGGCTGCATTGGGGTCCGACCCGGTTCCGTCAGCAAACTGGAGGGTATAGTTGAATCGAACCCGCGCATTGCTGGTTCGGCGAAGGTCGTATGTAAGTGTAAGACCTTTTACCGTTCCGAAGTCGATATTGGTATATGAATAATATGTTCTGGGATAAGCACCCGTGAGACGGTACTGCTGAATTTCATCACGCATTTCGCGGTAGAAAACAGCCAGCTTCAGAGAAGAAGCGTTGTTGATCTTCTGCTGGAATCCCAATTCATAATCGATGGTTTTTGAAGGCTGCAGAGCCGGGTTATTCAGTGTTCCGCCTGCCGAAGTCCGAATAAAATAGTAAGATATCGGGTCAATGATGTTTCCGCCGGTGGGACGCTGAGTTAAGATATCGTAGTGAGCATAAAACAATGCATCATCAGAGATGGGGAACGAGAATGAAATACGTGGCATGAAATTGGTCTGCGGTTCATAATCCTGGAAGACATCCGCCTGGATCGTGTTGACACCAGGATCAACCAGGAATGGGGAGATCCCGTTTCCACGGTCAAGAATCTTCGGGTCGGTAATGACCGTACCTTCTGCATTGTACCAATCGCTACCCAAACGATATCCGGTAATTTCAGTAGGGCTGTTTACATTGTCAACATACACCACATAGTCGTTTCCGATATTGTTTGGATGACTTACAATCTGTCCGTTCAGTTCACCCACCTCTCCGGCCGTTTTTGCCTGATAGAATAGGTATGGGTCTTTTAACACCGGCTGGTTGGCGTCAAACCTGTCAACACGTAACCCAATATTAAAGATCAGGTCTTTAAAGGCGAACTTATCCTGAATATATCCTGCAATGTAAATTGGTTCATAGGCTCCGATCGGACGGGTATAGTTTCCTTCCTCATCTTTTGCGGTAAAGAAATCTTCCCATGCAGGTTTTGTAGAGAGTTTATTCCCCATATAGTCATATCCGCGATAACCCACTTTTGAATCCCCGTTATCAAGCAACTCATCGGCATTGAACATGTCGATGGAGAAAATCTGATCGGTAACGGAAATCGTGTGGAGTTGCTGATCGGCATCGTAGTAGTTAATGGAGTTTGAATTGTAGTCAAAGGAGTTGATATCGATAAAGTCCACTCCGTTAACCGGGAGGCCAAGTTTCTTTCTCAGGTTAACGTCGAAGTTCCTCTGAAGCTGAGATACATACTGACGGTAATAGTAAATGGTGTCCATGAAGACATTATCCTGGTATACCAGATGAGGATTGGCAAGGTCAAGTTCTGCAAGCTGTGCATTGGTCAACCCGTTCATCAGGGTCCAAAGTGAGGTTGCATTGTACCCATAGAAAGATGAACTCCTCTGCTGATACTGCAATCCGAGTTGAATTTCATGATTGCCAAAGTCGGCTGCAAAGGAAGCGTTAATGGAGAGCTGGTCGGAAGTCCCGATGTTGAATCCGTTTGTCCTGTTCCCCGGACTCTGCCACATGCCATAAATACCATCGGGTTCCATCCCATTGATCAGACCTTTGCCTGAGATGATCTCGTCAGTGTTTCTGTAGTGCCCGTCAGGATCGTTTGCAAAAAGATTGTAATACTGGGATGTCCATGCCGCAGGTTCAGCATTGATGCTATATGGCGTATATAATACAATGGTGTCGCGGAAGCCATTTTGCAGGTACGCATACTTCCCTGAAACCGAGTCGTACTCCAGTTGCGGAGTATATGCACGAATGGTATTGGTCTCAAACCTCCCGATGTATCCGTATTTGAAAATATCTTCTTTATGCTCGGCATCTTCTGTTTTGTCGTAAGTACGGGTATAATCAGCACCAATACTGTAATAGATGTTGTCAACAAAGACTTTTTCCTTCTCCGGGTTGCGGAAACGCTGTGTAAAACGTCCGTTCACACGCCAGACATACCCCGTGGAGTGGCTATTGTTGGCATAATTAAGGAGTGACCCTCCGTAGCTGAAGTTATTCCTGTCATACATCTGGAAGGTTCCACCAAATGACATGTTAATTGTAGGTGAAAGACGGAAGTCGAGTTTGCCTGACACGAGCACTTCATATCGGGATGTGTTCAAGGTGGCTCTGGTCTTCTCGAGATCGTCCATGGTCAGAAACTCCCCGTTGAAAAGCACACCTTCACCGGTATTGTTCAACCGGAGCGGGGTGGTTGAGAGGAGGTTGATCACGTCATCATTTGCCTTGTACAATCCCGTTGTGCTGGGGGCTCCATCTTTGCGGTAAGTAAAGTCACCGGCGATAAAGTAACCCATGATTGGGATCTTGGTTTTAGCAACAGTGTCTTTCTTGGAAAAAAGTGGTCCGGTTAGGTTCAGTCCCACACGGTTGTAACCGAATGGATCCAGGAACTGCGATGTCTGGAGATCGATCCCTGCTGAAAAATCGCGGGAAGGGCCCCTGGTTGTTACGCTGATAATACCTCCGGCTGCGTCACCATATGATGCTGGTGTACCTCCAAGGATAACCTCTACCTGCTCGATGGCAGACTGTGGCAGAGAAGCGCTTCCGACAACGCGCATCCCGTCAATGTAGTAAACCTCTGTATTGGAACGGGCACCACGGATGGAGGAAATCCCTCCACTGGCATTGGTTGTAACACCACCCACGGTGGTGGCAACAGCCGAAGCCGATTTGTTGGCCATTTTGGAGATCTCCTCCTGGGTGACCGTACCACCGGAAACCGTTTGGTCTTTCGAGATCAGGGGGACTTTGTAGTCTACAATTTCTACCTCTGAAAGAGTGGTTGTTGAAGTCTCCAGATCGACATCCTGGAATGTGATCTTATCGACAAAAATGATAACCCCTTGCATAAAATAGTCACGATAACCGACATAGGTTGCTTTGAGGTCAACTTTACCTGCAGGGACAGGTTTGATCTGATAATTTCCATCGAAGTCCGATGTTGTACCACCAATCTGAACACCACCTGTTTCAACCACAATATTGGCAAAAGGGATCGGCTCTTTCGTCTGCCTGTCGATGATTTTCCCCTTGAGGGTACCGGATCCGGATTGTGAGAATACCAACACACTTGATGTCAGTACAATTCCAATAACAAATAGTAAATTTCTTAACATACCATATAATTTTATGTTAGAACACTGTGCTTTTAAAAGGTGGTAAAGATAATAATATTTTAATCTATGATACAAAATTATTTAATGCCAGCAAGGAAATCAAGACCCAATCCAAATAACGGAGTCCTAATATACCAGCATGAAAAAATAGCTGTCAAACGATACCATTTTATGGACGAAAATATGGTGGGATTTTGTCACTTTCTTCCAGGTGTGACCTTTTTTGACTTCCGGCGGGTATCTTTCATCATGCTTCGGGTCCGTTTCGACTGACTCTTATGATGCCGTTTCAGGTCCATCTCATAGGATTTTCTGGCTTGATTCTCATTGTGCCTTCGTTCACGGTCTATCTTTTTCTGGCGAACGGCCGATTCGGGAAAACAGGATGTGAGTGTGACCGGAACAAGAAAGACAAGACAAAGAAATGCAAGGATAAGAAGTCGTTTCATAAAAACCAGATTAATGGGAGCAATGTACAATTAATCCTGAACCTGTTCGTTACTCTAACGCTTCAAATCCTGAAATATTTTACCTATGAATATCCGTTTCCCCTGGTTGATCCTCCTGCCATTGTTGATTTTTACTTCCTGTAAGAAGGAGAATCCCCAGCCGGTAATTCCGGAAGTCTACGTGAATTTCACCATCAACCCCAACTCTACCGAATACCTTGAACTGAATGCTCCTGGCGGATGGGTTACCGTGACCGGAGGGTACCGCGGTATCCTGCTTTACCGGCTCACTGTAAATGAATTCCTTGCATTTGAAAGGACCTGTCCGTGGGATCCATGGGAAGATGGTGCTCGCATAGAAGTTGAAGAATCGCAAGTTACTGCCATGTGCCCGGTATGTGGCTCAAAATATATCCTGCTAGACGGCTCTCCCTTTGAAGGTCCTTCCACCTACCTGCTGAAGCAGTACCGTACGACATACGACGGAAGTTTGTTGTTTGTCTATAATTGAGGTTAGACAGGTTGGACAGGTTGGACAGGTTAGACAGGTTGGACAGGTTTGCCAACTGCCAACTGCAGACTGGGAACTGACTAGTACCTGTAGTGCTCGGGCTTGTAAGGGCCGTCAACCGGGATGCGGATATACTCAGACTGTTCAGGAGTGAGAACCGTCAGTTTCACGCCCAGTTGCTCAAGATGCAGACGGGCTACCTCTTCATCCAGTTTTTTCGAAAGACGGTAAACGTCAACTTCGTAATCATGCTCCCAGAGGTCGAGTTGAGCGAGAGTTTGGTTTGAGAATGAGTTGCTCATGACAAACGACGGGTGGCCGGTGGCACAACCGAGGTTCACCAGGCGACCTTCGGCGAGCATGTAAATGGACTTCCCATCAGGATACGTATATTTATCTACCTGTGGTTTGATGTTCAGTTTTTTGATTCCGGGCCATGCGTTGAGCTGGTCAACCTGGATCTCATTGTCGAAATGGCCAATGTTGCAAACAATGGCTTCATCTTTCATCTTCGACATATGCTCAGCAGTCAAAACATCTTTGTTGCCGGTAGTAGTTACCCAGATATTTCCTTCGGCAAGGGCATCTTCTACCGTTGTCACCTCGAAGCCTTCCATCGCTGCCTGCAGGGCACAGATGGGATCAATCTCCGTTACCAATACGCGGGCGCCATAGGATTTCATCGATTTGGCACATCCCTTCCCTACATCGCCGTATCCCAGCACAACAACCACTTTACCGGCAATCATCACATCGGTTGCGCGCTTGATGCCATCAGCCAGTGACTCGCGGCATCCGTAGAGGTTGTCGAACTTCGATTTGGTGACCGAATCGTTCACGTTGATAGCGGGAACAAGCAGTGAACCGCTTTCTTTCATCTGATAAAGGCGGTGTACGCCTGTTGTCGTCTCTTCCGAAACGCCTTTCCAATCCTTCACTGTTCGGTGCCAGTGTTGGTTGTCTTCTACAAATACCTCACGCAAGACTTTCATCATGGCACGTTCATCAGCCGTTGGGAGTTCTTTTTTCAACAACTCGGGATTTTTCTCAATTTCAAATCCTTTGTGGATCATCAGAGTTGCATCGCCGCCGTCATCAACGATCAGGTTTGGCCCGAGGCCTCCAGGGAATACAAGAGCCTGATTGGTACACCACCAATATTCGTCGAGGGTCTCGCCTTTCCATGCAAACACCGGAATCCCTTTAACAGCAATGGCCGCAGCAGCATGGTCCTGAGTAGAGAAGATATTGCAACTCGCCCAGCGCACATCAGCACCCAGCTCAATCAACGTTTCGATCAACACGGCAGTTTGGATGGTCATGTGGAGTGAACCTGTTATCCGGGCCCCTTTAAGTGGCTTCTCATCAGCGTATTTCCTTCTGATGGACATGAGTCCGGGCATCTCTTTTTCGGCGATGTCAATCTCTTTTCGACCCCAGTCGGCAAGTGACAGGTCGGCAACTTTGAATTTTAAATCTTTGTCAAGCGCTATATTTTCCATTACATTCGTTTATAAAAATGAGCCGCAAAGTTACTCAAAATCGGAATGCAGCCAAATGAAATTCGTACTTTTGTTTTCGGCGGGAGCCATGAACAACCCAGTATGCCTGTTATCTACACCAGACTCATCAACCCGAAAACCAAGCTCATTGTGTGGCATTGTACTGAAGATGCAGATCTGATTTACAGTCAGCTTGATCTTGTGCAGGAAGATGAGGCGATCTATGCCACCATTCGCAACCAAAACAGAAAACTGCAATGGCTCGCATGCCGTATGGCTCTATCCCATTTGATGCAGACCAAAGCGATAGGGATTCGTTATGATGAACATGGCAAACCTTTCCTGATTTCAGGAGAGGCAGAGATCTCCTTTTCGCATACCGGAAAATACGGAGCTGCCATCTGTTCAACCAATTCGGCCGTTGGAATTGACCTGGAGCAGGTGAGGGAGAAAATCAGCCGGGTGGAGGAGCGGTTCCTCTCTCCGGATGAACTGACAATGGCATCCGGCGAGGACCGCATGAAGAAACTCACCCTTTTCTGGGCAGTGAAAGAGGCGTTGTATAAAATCAACGGAAAGCCCGATTTAGACATGCAGCATGACATATGTATCGAATCGTTTGACTACCTTTGCAGGACCGATGGTGAGCTTACAGCCCGGATGAAAATGTTGGGCCGGAGAATTGAGATTCCGGTATTTTACCACATGTTGGATGATGCGATTCTGGCTTGGGCAACGATATCGGAAAAGATCTAAGAGATGGCAGTAAAACCAGTAAAACACCTTGCAAAACGAATTCTGATCCTCGACGGGGCCATGGGGACGATGATCCAGAACTATTCTCTGAAAGAAGAGGATTACCGTGGAGAGCGGTTCAAGGATTTTCAAACCAGCCTGAAAGGGAATAATGACTTGCTGGTGCTAACCCAGCCGGAGATCATTCAGGAGATCCATGAAAAATACCTGGAAGCAGGTGCCGATATCATTGAAACGGACACCTTCAACGCCAACCGCATCTCGATGGCCGACTATCAGATGGAGAGCCTTGTCTACGAGATCAACCTGGAAGCTGCCAAGCTCGCCCGGGAGGCTGCCGACCGGTATTCGCGCTTTACCCCCGACAAGCCACGCTGGGTTGCCGGTTCAATGGGCCCTACCAACAAAACCGCATCCCTCTCGCCCGATGTGCAGGATCCCGCTTTCCGTGCCGTGACTTTCGACGATCTTTACCAGGCCTACCGAGAGCAAGCCTTGGGCCTGATAGACGGAAAAGTCGACATCCTGGTGGTAGAGACCATCTTCGACACTCTGAATGCGAAAGCAGCCCTGGTTGCTATTTTCGACATTCTGGAAGAGCGCAAAATCAATCTTCCGGTGGTTGCCTCTGTTACGGTGACCGACCTGAGCGGAAGGACCCTGTCAGGACAAACCCTCGAAGCATTCCTCTATTCCATTTATCATTTCGATCTCTTTGCGCTTGGTCTCAACTGCTCGCTCGGCGCAAAGGACCTCCGCCCCTACCTGGAGGAGCTTTCACGAATTGCTCCTTTCCCATTGATGATCTACCCCAATGCCGGACTGCCGAACCAGTACGGGAACTACGACGAGACTCCGGAAACCATGGCCGGTTTTGTCAGGGATTTCCTCGAAGAGGGGTTTGTGAATATTATTGGAGGATGTTGTGGAACCACGCAGGAACACATCCGCAAACTGGCAGATCTTGCTTCCGGATACAAGCCGCGCCAGGTCCCGAAAAAGAGCCACGAATTGAGACTGAGCGGATTGGAACCCCTTTTGGTTTACAAGGAGAGCAACTTTATCAACATCGGTGAACGCACCAATGTAAGCGGCTCTAAGAAATTTGCCCGCCTCATCCGGGAAGAAAAATATGAAGAGGCCCTCTCTGTTGCCAAGCAGCAGGTTGAAAATGGGGCGCAGATCATCGACATCAGCATGGATGAGGCGATGCTGGATGCCGAAAAAGCGATGACCACCTTCCTGCATATGCTGGCATCCGATCCCGATATTGCCAAAGTTCCATTGATGGTCGACTCATCCAGATGGCCGGTCATCGCATCGGGGCTTACCTGTATCCAGGGGAAACCCGTCGTGAACTCAATCAGTCTGAAAGAGGGTCCGGATGAGTTCAGGGAGCATGCCCGCTTTTTGAAAAAGATGGGAGCTGCCGTAGTGGTGATGGCATTCGACGAGGAGGGTCAGGCTACGACCTTTGAACGGCGGATTGAGATTGCCCAAAGAGCCTATAACATCCTGACCAAAGAGATCGGCATCCTGCCCGAAGACATTATTTTCGATCCCAATATTCTCACGGTTGCTACCGGTATAGATGAGCATAATACCTATGCCGTTGACTTTCTTCACACGGTAACATGGATCAAGGAGAACCTGCCGTATGCCCGTGTCAGCGGAGGCATCAGCAACCTCTCCTTCTCATTCCGCGGGAACGAACTCATCCGTGAAGCGATGCATTCGGCATTTCTCTACCATGCCATCAAAGCGGGATTGGATATGGGTATCGTCAATGCCGGGAACCTCCAGGTTTATGATGAGATCCCGAAAGATTTGCTGAAGCTGGTTGAAGATGTGATCCTGAACCGGAGAAAAGATGCCACGGAACGGCTTGTTGCCTATGCCGATGCCCACCAGGATGGTGCGAAGAGAGAGATCCTGGAGCAGGAGTGGCGGACCTTCACGCTGGCAAAACGCCTGGCCCATGCATTGATCAAAGGCAACACCGAGTTTATTGACCAGGACATTGATGAAGCGCTTGTTCATTACGACCAGGCACTCCAGATCATTGAAGGTCCGCTGATGGATGGGATGAACCATGTTGGTGATCTCTTTGGTGCCGGAAAGATGTTCCTGCCCCAGGTGGTCAAAAGTGCCCGGGTGATGAAAAAAGCCGTTGCCCGGCTGATGCCTGTCCTGGAAGCCGAGAAAGCACAGGACAAGCTGGCGGCGCGAAGTGCGGGCAAGATTCTGATGGCTACCGTGAAAGGAGATGTTCACGACATCGGAAAAAATATCGTGGGCGTTGTACTGGGATGCAACAACTTCGAGGTCTTCGACCTGGGAGTGATGGTCCCTGCCGATAAGATCCTCCAGGAAGCCATTGCCCGGAATGTAGATGTGATAGGCCTCTCCGGACTCATCACCCCTTCGCTGGAAGAGATGGTTTACGTGGCAAAGGAGATGCAGCGCACCGGGTTGAAAATCCCTCTTCTCATTGGAGGAGCTACCACCTCTGAGATCCATACAGCGGTTAAAATAGAACCTTACATTGATTCTCCGGTGATCCATGTCAAAGATGCCTCCAGGGCGGTTGGCGTAATGCGTAATTTACTCTCTGCCGATCAGCAGGGTCCTTATACCGACTCCGTAAGGAAACACTACGAGGAGCTGAGGACCCAGCATGAAAAGAAGCATAAAAAGGTGAATATCACCCTCTCCGAAGCGAGAAAGAACCGGCTGAAAATTACCTGGGATGCCTATTTCGTTCCCAAGCCCCAGATGACCGGAAACATGGTATTCTATGATTTTCCGTTGGGCGACATACGGGATTATATTGACTGGACTTTCTTTTTCCACGCCTGGAAGCTGAACGGAAAATATCCTGCCATTCTGGAAGACCCTGTCAAGGGAGAGGAGGCACGAAAACTTCTCGATGATGCCCTGGTGATGCTCAACGACATCATCAGCAAAAAGATGTTACTGGCAAAAGGCATCATGGGAATCTATCCCTGCAACTCGGTGGGTGACGATGTGGAGATTTACAAAGACGACTCACGCAGGGAGGTGGTTACCACCTTGCGTTTCCTGCGCAACCAGGAGCAGAAAGAGAGCGGGAAACCCAACTTGTGCCTGGCTGATTTTATAGCTCCGAAAGAGACCGGACAGGTCGACTACATTGGCGGGTTTGTTGTAACGGCAGGACTGGGTGTCAAAGAGTGGGTGCAACAGTATGAGCAGGAGCTAGACGATTACCAGGCCATCCTGATCAAGGTGCTGGCCGACCGCCTTGCCGAAGCCTTTGCCGAGAAGCTGCATCACCAGGTAAGGAAAGAGTTCTGGGGGTATGCAAAAGAGGAAGATCTCGACATTCAGTCGATTCTGCGGGAAGGGTACCAGGGTATCCGTCCGGCACCAGGCTATCCCGCCTGTCCCGATCATTCCGAAAAAGAACAGCTCTTTGAACTGCTGGCAGTAGATAAAAATATTGATGTGCGGCTCACCGAGAATTTTGCGATGTATCCCGCAGCAAGCGTTTGCGGCTACTATTTTTCGCATCCCGAAAGCCGCTACTTTAACCTTGGAAAAATCAACAAAGACCAGGTCTCCGATTATTCCAGGAGGAAAGGAGTTACCACCGACCGCACTGAGAAATTGTTGAACCCCGTTTTGAATTATAACGTATGAGAGTCATTGACCAGATAAATCAATCCGATAAAACCCTTTTTTCGTTTGAGCTGTTACCACCCCTGAAGGGGCATAACATCGAACTCATCTACCAGGCCATCGACCCCCTGATTGATTTCAACCCTTCATTTATCAACGTAACCTACCATCAGGAAGAGGTCATCTATAAAAAACATCCCAGCGGTCTTCTGGAGAAAAAGACCATCCGGAAACGACCCGGCACCGTAGCCATTTCAGCGGCAATCAAATACAGGTATCCTTCGGTAGAGGTGGTTCCACACCTGATTTGCGGAGGCTTCTCCAAAGAGGATACGGAATATGCCCTGATCGACTTCCACTACCTGGGCATCAACAACCTTCTGGCACTGCGGGGGGACCCTCCGAAAGGGATCCGTGGCTTCATTCCCGAACCCGACGGACATCCATATGCCTCGGGGCTTGTTAAACAGATCATCAACATGAATAAAGGGAAATACCTCGACGAAGGCCTCCGGAATACGACGGCCACCGATTTCTGTGTCGGCATTGCCGGCTATCCCGAAAAACATCTCGAATCCCCTAATGTTGCGTACGACCTGAAGTACCTGAAGGAGAAAATCGACGCCGGTGCCGAATACATCATAACCCAGATGTTCTTCAACAACCAGAGTTATTTCGACTACGTGAAGCGCTGCCGGGAAGCCGGCATCACGGTTCCGATCATCCCGGGGCTGAAACCCGTAGCCACCATACAGGACATCAATCTCCTGCCTCAGATTTTCAATATCGATATTCCGGAAGATCTGGTGAAAGAGATTCAGAAATGCAAGAACAACGACGAAGCATTCCAGGTTGGGATCGAGTGGACCATCAACCAGTCGAAAGAGCTGATCGCATTTGGTGTTCCCGTTCTGCACTATTTCACCGTCGGCATCTCGGAAAATATCCGGCAAATTGCTGCTGCCGTCATTTAATCCATCGCTTATGCAACTCAATCATTCGCTGACCAACAGCATCATCAAGGAAAAGAAAAAGCGGTTTGCCGTTTTGATCGATCCCGACAAGTACACGCTCGACCGGTTAAAACGGTTGATCAAGATCTCCTGTAAATCGGGTGTCGACTATTTTTTCTTTGGAGGGAGTCTCCTTACCAGGGATCAGCAGGATCTTTTTCTCACGCACATCAAGGAAAATTGTGATATCCCGGTCATTCTTTTTCCCGGCAACCATTTCCAGATCAATGCAAAAGCAGATGGAATTCTATTCCTCTCCCTCATCTCCGGCAGAAATCCGGAGTTGCTTATCGGGAAACATGTGGTGGCAGCTCCTTACCTGAAGGCGAGCAAGCTGGAAGTGATCTCTACCGGTTACATGCTGATTGACGGAGGGAACCGCACAACAGTTGCTTATATGAGCAACACAGATCCTATCCCGGCCGAAAAAAGTGAAATTGCAGTTTGCACTGCACTTGCCGGTGAACTCCTCGGACTGAAGCTTATCTATATGGATGCCGGCAGTGGAGCCAGCAATCCTGTTCCGTTAAGCATGATCAAACAAGTGAAGAAATACATCTCGATCCCGTTGGTGATAGGGGGAGGAATCCGCACTCCTCTCCAGGCTGCCAAAGCCTGTCAGGCAGGAGCTGACGTTGTTGTTGTTGGCAACGCGATTGAAGAAGACCTCAAGCTCGTACCCAGCATCTCAGAAGCAATCCACGGTTAACTACTTTCAACACAAACTTTTATGTATAAAATTACGATCATCCTGGCCATGGCTCTCCTGTCGGTGTGCAGCCATGCCCAATCCAGGCTATTCACTATTGAAGATGCCACCGGTCTGAACCGCTCCCTTTCCCCAAAACGGTTGAGCCAGCTTCAATGGTGTGGCGGTTCCATGAACTTTTCGCTCGTAGAAGGCAACTACCTGATATCGGAATCTGTGAAATCAGCTGCCCGGGATACCCTTCTCGACCTGAACAAACTCAACGGTCAGTTGACGGAGATGAAAACAGATTCGTTGAAACGATTTCCTGCAGTCACCTTCTCCTCGCCTAGCGACTTGTGGTTTGTTCAGAAAGGGCAGATATTCAACTATTCGCTGGAGAAGAAAAGGATGCGGACCCTAAACTCATACAATCCAAAAGGTGAAAATGTGGAGATTGATCCGGAGCAGTTTCACGTAGCCTTTACCCTTGATCACAACATTTTTGTGTCTGTTGATGGTGAGGAGAAACAGGTTACCGTCGATGGAAAGGTGGGTCTTGAATACGGCACATCTGTTCACCGCAATGAATTTGGAATCAGCAAAGGACTTTTCTGGTCACCCAAAGGAGATCTCCTTGCTTTCTACCGGATGGATGAGTCGATGGTGTCCGATTACCCGCTGGTGGATATCGACACCCGGATGGCCGAAGTCGCCCCGACAAAGTACCCGATGGCAGGGATGACAAGTCACGAAGTTACAATAGGAGTTTACAATCCGGCATCCGGATCCACCATTTACCTCAACACAGAGAAACCCGCCGACCAGTACCTTACCAATATCACGTGGAGTCCCGATCAGAAATTTATCTATGTTGCAGTTCTCAACAGGGATCAGAACCATCTCTGGTTGAACCAGTATGATGCTACAGACGGAACATTTGTGAAAACACTCTTCGAAGAGAGTAGTGACAGCTATGTGGAACCTCAACATGAACTCTATTTCCTGCCGGATCATCCGAACTCGTTTGTTTGGATGAGCGACCGCAATGGGTACAATCACCTCTATTTATATGATACCAATGGGGAGTTGATCCGGCAACTGACAAAAGGAGAGTGGGTGGTGACAAACTTCACCGGATTTGATCCCAAGGGGACTACCGCCTTTTTCATGTGCACAAAAAACAATCCGCTGGGCGATTTCATGTATTCGGTTGACCTTCACTCCCTGGAACTTACAGAGATTACCAAATCTCCCGGAAGCCACAGGGTGTTGCTATCGGATGATGCCAACTATATTTTAGATACCTACTCTTCTCTGACCGTTCCATCCGTAACAGAGTTGCTTGATGCCAGGGGAAGGCAAATCAGGATGGTACAGGAGAGTCCCGATCCATTGGAAGGTTATGAACTGGGCAAAACCGAAATCTTTTCCATCCCCAACGAAGACAACATTGATCTTTACTGCCGCCTGATCAAGCCTGTCGGATTCGACGCCACAAAACAATACCCGGTCTTTATCTATGTTTACGGTGGCCCTCATTCACAACTGGTCACAGACTCATGGCTGGGAGGTGGCGGGTTTTTCCTGAATTACATGGCCCAGCAGGGGTTTGTTGTATTCACCCTTGATAACAGGGGAACAGCCAACCGGGGAACGGCTTTTGAGCATGCCATTTTCAGGCAGGTTGGAACGGCTGAGATGGCCGACCAGATGAGCGGAGTGAACTATTTGAAATCACTGCCATGGGTAGACACTACCCGGATCGGGATCAACGGATGGAGCTACGGAGGGTTCATGGCGCTGACGATGGCGTTGAGAAATCCAGGCCAGTTTCCCGTTGTAGTAGCCGGCGGACCTGTTGTCGACTGGAAATACTACGAAGTGATGTATGGGGAGCGTTACATGGATACCCCGGAAGCCAATCCGGATGGATATAAGACATCCTGCCTGCTGAATTATGTAAAGGACCTGACGGGCGATATTCTGATCATCCAGGGATACCAGGACAATACGGTAGTTCCTCAAAACGCCCTGAACTTCATCAAAAGATGTGTGGAAGAGGGCAAGCAGGTTGATTTCTTCCTCTATCCCAACCACCCGCATAACGTCAGGGGAAAAGACCGGGTGCATTTGAATACCATGATTCTGGATTACTTTAACGAGGGATTAGCGATTAGCGATCAGGGATTAGGGATCAGGGATTAGCGATTAGGGTTTCATTGATATATATTAAATTCATGACATTCATCACTTCATCACTCCATGACCCCATCACCTCATCACCATTTATGAGCTTTCTCGATAATATCAAACACCCCACTCTTCTGCTTGATGAGCAGAGATGCCGGGCGAATATCAGGCTGATGGCGGAGAAAGCGAGGAGAAACAATGTTCGGTTCCGGCCCCATTTCAAATCGCATCAATCAGCCATTATCGGCGAATGGTTCAGGGAAGAGGGCGTAAGGGCTATCACGGTATCTTCTGTGGGTATGGCTTCTTACTTTGCGGAAGCCGGCTGGGACGACATCACAGTTGCTTTCCCTGTTAACCTGAGAGAGATGGATGAGATCGACCGGGTAATTTCATCTTTAACGATGTGATGCAGATGGAGATAGGTTCATGCACTGCTGATCAGATCACCCTTTGTTTGGCTGCACCCGTCGTTGACCTTTACCCGGATCGAAACGAAGCTATTGTTTATGCCGGAGCCATTCACCTTTCGAAGGAGCACATCAAACACAAGGGTCAGGAGATATTCGGGCTGGTGGTAAATCTCACAGATGAAGGATGGTCGCCACCTCTCACAGGATGTTATGCAGCCGGACTTTCACAGGAACATGGTATCCTAAGAATTGATCCATCCATGTTCAGTACCCTTCAGCCCGGCTCCCTGATCGGGATTCTTCCGGTTCATGCCTGTCTTACTGCAGATGTTATGAAGCAGTATACGACTCTTGAGAGGAAGCCAATATCTATGTTCACCGGAATCTAACCACGGTTCACCGGGTATTTTCTCCTTTCCAACGATTTTATTTTTATTAAATCTAAATTAGCAGTACTTTTGCTGCGGAATAATTTAGGAAATAATTGCAACATTATTCAATAAGATGCGTCATATGACAGACAAAACCCAAGCCGTTAAGCATCTGATAATCATTTGTTAATATTTTGTTAAACTGAGATTTTGCTGTAACCTTTTCGTTTTATTTGCATCTTATTACCCAAACACAAAAACAGACAACCATGAAAACAATTAAATATCTTACCCTCACCCTGGTCCTTTTTCTGAGTGGCACTGCTCTATTCGCAACAGTCGACGGGACCACCATCAAAGAAACAACCCCCGTGGTTACCCTGGAAATACATTTGTTGATTCCACAAGTTCCGCAACTAGCCTCTTTTGAAGAAGGAGAGGTTGAAAATATGACCATCCTGTTAATGGAAGCAGCCAGAAGGTTTTCTCCGGTGATGCCGCTGGAAGCTTGCTTTAACGATATACTGGCTGAAGACGAAGGACTTTCACCGGTTGTACCTCTGGTGGCTCCATATAGCGAAACCTTGTAACGTAAAGACGCCATTCATCGCGTCTCGATTTAATATACCATCCCAATACACTGTGCTAGTGAAAAGGCCGCCCCGGTTTTCGGGGCGGTTTTTTTTGTTTTTAAAAAAGACAAGTTTAATATTCAGGCTGAAACAATAATATATATCGTTTTCTAAATGATCTGAATGTCCCCACTTATATACATACCCGGAAGGTTCTCCTCCTGAAGATAATTGTAATTTTTATATGTTTCAGTATGATGGCTTGTTCCACTCCAGGCAGGAAAAAAAAAGCGCACGTCAGTCTTTCACACAACGAATAGAAAGCCCGTCACCCTTCAGGTTGCTCCCTCTCTCTATACTGCCAGTGTTGTATTCCATATAGCGTATCCAGGCAAAAGATGCAGTGTTTTGGGTAGAACTCCAGAATGCACCTAACTTCCCAATATCTCTAATTGAGCTGTTGTGGCTGCGATATCCCCCCGGAAGAGCCGTAAAATCAGTCGTATTTGACGCTGCGGTATTCGGGCTTTGCCAATGGGCCATACCGGTTTCTTTCAGCTTGCCGCCACCAACACTCGTACCTCCCAGAAACGCGGCGAGAGTTGCCCATTCCTCATCGGTGGGTAAATGCCAGCCTTCTGGACAAATAGCATCGGACGCTGCCCGCCAATTGTAAAGCACTCCGTAAGTAATGGAATCGGTGGAAGTGTTGTAAACGCAGTAAGCCGGTCCGGTGGTAAGGGAACCCCATTCTGTGCTATCACTGACTTTTTGAATGGGTGTACCATCACGGTATTTTGTTGTCCTTAAATTTTCAGCCATCCAGGTCTGTGTTCCGATGATCGTAGTTCTATATTGGTTTCCGTCAATATCGGCTACCACGGCATCTGAGTTCTTCACACAGCGCACCGTATGCCCTTTTTCCAGAGAATTCGCGAGGATCATATAGGCACCACCATGCCCGTAGTACAATTGCGGAAGTTCACTCTCCCCCTGGGAGATAGAACTCCACCACATCGCGGCACTGCCAAAATAAGCAAAACTATGATTTTCACGCCACCCCCCAGGAAGTGCTGTAAAGCCGCTTTCATTGGTTGCTTTTTCATTGGGGCTTTGCCAATGGCTCGTCCCTGCCTCTTTGAGTTTGCCTCCTGCAATGTAGGAGCCCCCAAGATAGTCGAAGAGTATAGACCAGTCGTCTACAGTAGGTACGTGCCAGCCTTCGGGTGCAAGAGTGCCTGTCTTTACTGCATACCCGTTATAGTAGGCTCCGTATGAGATTTTATATGAAGTATCATTGTTATAAAAACAATACCCGGGGCTGGTTAATTTATTCCACGCTGATTGATCAGCCACCAAGGAGATCAGGCTGCCATCATTTAACCTGGTGGTCCTCAGGTTTTCAGCCATCCATATCTGTGTCCCGATCTGGATGGTCTTGTACACATTGCCATCCACATCGGTCACAATACCCGAGGCTCCGGGAGGGTTTACTTCCTGCACCTGTTCATCTTTCTTACAGCCCGCAGCCAGTAGCAAAACCGCTGCTGAAAACAACAACGGGAATGCCAGATTTCTGATTTTCATGTTTTTAGTCTTAAAGTTGTTCATTAAATATCCTGAATTCAGTTTTATAATCCATTGATATTCATTATTATATCGCTCATTTTCCCGTTGAGACAAACTGGATGACTTTTTTTCCATGATCCCTCTGTCTTTGTCACTGCCCAAAAATTTCCGAATACGGATAGGTGAATGAATAACAATACTGGGTGCACCACTGGTATTCAAAATCCATGAAAGCAGGTCCCCAGTTTTTACCGGTATTTGTATTGTAAACTTCCATGAAATTAAATTCAGTATAACCGTTGTTTGCTGCAAGGGTCACAGGGCTCATTTCTGTTTCCTGGAAACCATTCATAAACTCAGGTTTGTTGTTGTAATCGTAAATGGTACTCCACTGGTCGTTCACATGATTCAGATCGAACCTTCGACTGTAGATCTCAAAATTCACCGGAAACACCTGCATCTGTTTCCCCAGGGCCCTGACATCGGTAAAATAGGTCATTGAAACATCCGATCCGCCGGAAGGTGCGGGTGCCAACGTATAATTGACGCCATATGCCAGCGAAATATTAACCGAGCCTTCTGTACCGCTTGCATACTGCACATTTCCCCTGTAGGTTATATTGTTCAGGAAGGGCGGCGGATTAAAGGATGGGGGTGTCGTTCCTTGCTGCGGAGAGGAAGGGAAAGCAATATACTGCCCGGGGTCAGTCCAGGTAAAACCGTATATATTATTCGGAAGTCCAATTGGCGGACCGCCCTGGTGAAAATTAAAAAGAAATGGGAGTGCAGCCCGTTCTGTGAAATCATACATGGACAGGCGCATAAAACCCCAGTACCAGCCCCAGGAGGTAAACCCGAAGGCCATGGTGTTGGTGGTTGTCGGATTCACTGTTGCCGTGGCGGGGTCGGGTTGATCGGGGTCATAATAAAGCACTTTTACAACCCCCTGGACAGGCAGTTCATGACGCCATGGATGGTAGGCATCGGAACTGAAGATCTGAATGGTGTGGTCCCCTCCTGTGAACGCTTGTGAAGTATCCTGGATGCTGTAGAAGTTCCATTCATTGTCGGCCATTGCCAGGCTGTCGTTCCATTTGGTATAGGGGTAAATGCTCGGATATTTATCAGCATTGGCTGTGAAAGACACGGCAGACGCGTCAATTGAACCGGAAATAGAATTTACCGGTACTGTTTTGCCATTGGTGAGATCATTCGGTGTGATTACCGTACCGTTGACTATCGAATAATTAAGGCCCACCGACTGAAGGAGAAGCGCCGCAATAAACCTCGACCGTGCAAGTCCGTTCAGGTAGGTCGTATCAGGGGCCATCGCCAGTTGATAGTACTGCATGTCGGAGGCAAATTGCACCTTGTTCCGGAAGTCGGCCAGGTTAAGCACCATGAAATCAACTGTATTCAGGTATGCGTTGATCTCATCCTCGATCTGATGCCTGAACGTGCCATAAAGGTATTCCCTGAAGGTAAATCCGGTAGTGTCCTGAGCATTCACGATATTTCCATACACTGTAAGCGCCTGATACTGATAATTGATGATCGTAGAAAAATAGTTCTCAAGGATGCCCAGGGCAGTTGATGCATGTTGACTCTGATGCGCTGAACCATAGCTCTGGATGATAACCTGTTCGGCGAACTTGGCCAGTAGTCCGTCCTGTAGCAGCGATGAATTGGGGCAAACCAGTCCATGCAGGCCCGTAACACTGGCAACAGCTCCGCTGGTGTTGTTGCCTGCAGCAACTGAGTAGTATTGCTGCCAGAATGTTTCAAGCATACTCCAGGAGGGCCCTGCCAGTCCCATTTTTATGTCAAGGGCTGTCTGCGAATAATAGAGCAGGCCGCTGTTTGAAGTGGAAGAATAAAGATCACCGATGTTGTCGAAATATTTTTGTGCATTCAGGGCAAGCTCGAAGTTTTCCAGTTTTGTAAAGTCGAGCGACATCTCTGCTGCAAGTGCTGAGAGGCTGGCATTCAGGGAGGCAAGTTCCGCGTTAATGGAAGTAAGCTGTCCGTTCATGTTCTCCAGTTCAGCCTGCGTTTTTACATGCTCGGTTTCATTCCTCGATTCAAAATAGATATCCAAACCCAGTTCAGCAATTTCGAAGAAGGGAAAATCTCCGACATTTCCCTGGACTCCAAATAACCGGCTCTGATACAACCCTTTGCCGATCTGTAAATGGTGAAAAGCACTCAAACCGCCCCCCGATGCCTTTTCATGGGGAAGAAGGATTTCGGGCAATTTCCCTGGGATTAGCAGATTCTGAGCCGAAGGCGGGATGGGTTCATAGTTGACATCGTTCCCCTTCCGGCAACCTGACGACACGACTACGATAAGCCCGCTGATGAATATCAGGGAGCGCACGGCATACCTGAATATCCTTGATGACAGGATCATGGGTTTGTACGATTGAACCCGGTTACTTTTTTGTCGCGGTATACGTTACCCTGACAATGGGTGAGCCTGGTCTACTGGTGAATTCTCTGGATATTGTCCCGGTGAGAGAAAGGTCCGCTACATTGAAAGTACCGATGATGGAATCGTGCATGGACAGTCCATTATTGTATGCAAACATGTTGTCAGTTGCAAAGGGTATTGTCTGATTGTCAAAATCAGCATCCACTTTGTCATAAATGCCTGTGGCCTGGTAAAGGATACCATATTTGTATCTTTTCAGGTTAAGGGTGGCACCTGTGTTGGTAACTATAAAGATTACCGTATCGTTCTGAGATGTAAAGCCTTGCCATGTTCCCATAAGCTGCGGGTATTTGGGTGTTGGCGCAGGGGCCGGGTCTTCTGATTTGGTACAGGAAACAGCTAATACACCAACTGTAATCAGCATGATAAAAAATGATTGTATCGTTTTCATGATTTGGTCTTTTTGGTTTTCACATGTTAATGAAATGAAATATTTTGCAAATGTAATAATGATTTAGTCTAAATAAACTATATTGTGAAAATATTTTATTTAGTTATATGATTGCAGGGATCGGGATCGACTTGTGAAACTATGTGAATCCAAGTAGTAAGATCAACGCTGATCAGCTTACCGTGTCATCAGGAACCGGCGCCGGTTGATCTTCCTGGATTCAAAACTAGCATGTGGCTGAAGTGTTGGAAAGTTTGTCTGACATGTCTGGAATTAACGGATTCCAAAAGTAATCTGGAACAAACATGGAACAAACCTGCACTGTGATCAGGTTTCTGAGCCTCTCAGCGGACTCGAACCGCCGACCTGCTAATTACGAATCAGCTGCTCTACCAACTGAGCTAAAGAGGCGCTTTAATGCTGCGGGTTTGGTATGGTAGGGGCAGGTTCCAAACCTGCCCTACTAACCGCGGCTGTCGGGATGAGAAGACTCGAACTTCCGACCCCCACGTCCCGAACGTGGTGCGCTAGCCAACTGCGCTACATCCCGGCTTTTCCCCGAATTCAATACCATGAGGCAGAATTATGGGAGCGCAAAAATACAAAAAATATTACAGATCCAGAAACCAATTCCCCAGACGGTCAAATCCCTTTACAATCTTTGGGCAATACTCTTTTACAAAGGAGCCGTTCAGTCCATTTTCCTGGAAATTCTCAGAGGCGGCGAGGAGTGCACGCTGGCCATCAAAATCAACGTAAGCCATTCGGGCAGTGAGTTCGTCCCCATTCCGGGCAAAATCGCTGCCGGGCAAAACTGCAACGCCTGTTTCATCCAGAAGCCGATTCGCCAGGTCGAGGGAATTCATGATCCCGCGGCTGGCCAGTCTCTGACGAAAGGGGGTGAAATTGGGAAACATATAAAACCCTCCTTGAGGGAGCTGTATATCAAGACCCATTTCATGGAATCGGTCTGTCATAAAATGGGCGATCGATTTAAGAATCCGCCTGGAGTGATGCAGATAGAGGTCGATTTCAGGATGGTCTTCAAATGCGGTCACTGCAGCATGCTGGATAGGTGCTGAAGTGGAGGTAAACGTTTCGCTGGCAACAACCGAGATGGCATCCTGAAGCCATGACAGGTTTGAGGGGAACGAGAATGTCCCCAGCCGCCAACCTCCGGCGCCACACCATTTGCTCAATCCGCTGCTGACGATCGTGCCCTCGGGATAGAACCGGGCAATGGAAACATGTTGCCCCTGGTGATGAATGCCGCCGTAAATCTCGTCTGAAACAAGAATCACCTTGTACTTGCGCGCTACTTTTGCCAGAAGCTTCAACCGTTCGATCGGATAGGTATAACCGGTTGGGTTGGAAGGATAGTTCAGGATTACAATGCGGGGCCGTTCAGGATCTTCCCTGCAGATCTTCTCCAGATCCTCGTAGCTGAGTCGCCAGTTGTTTTCTTCACGGGTTGGGACCCATCTGACATGCCTTCCAATGATATGAGCCTGAGGAGAGTATGAGACCCAACTGGGTGTAGGGATAATCAGGTCGCCGTAATAGACCAGTTGAAGCAGGAAGATCAGCTCTTTGGATCCGGGGCCAATCAGGATATGAGCAGGATCCGTCGTGAGTTTCTGTGTCCTGAAATTGTATGAAGCAACCGCCTCCCGTAAGGATTGAAGCCCCTTCACAGGGAGGTAATCCTTCTGGTGGGCATTCCGTCGCAACGCTTCAACTACAATTTCAGGGACCGGGAAAGGCGATTGGCCGAGACCAAATTTAAATACCTCTTTACCTGCGTTTACAAGCTCCTGGCTCTTTTCATTGATTGCCAGTGTTGATGAAGTCTTGAGTCCCCTGACATTCAGATTCAGGTTTATATGTAAGTGCTCCCGTTTTGTTCGCATAAAAATAGATCGTTTCGCTAAATTATATATTATATTTGAAATTCTAACCTCATGTTAAGTATAAACTGAACACGCCGATGAGCAATCAAAAAAAATCCCTTGGAATGTTCACCCTTTCCATGATCAGTGTTGCTGCAGTGCTTTCTGTCAGGAATTACCCCGGCATGGCCGAGGAGGGCTGGTCGATGATACTCTGGTATTTTATTGGTTCTTTCTTCTTCCTCTTACCACTGGCCCTGGTTGCTGCTGAACTTGCATCCGGATGGCCACAGGAGGGAGGGGTTTATGCATGGGTCAAAGAGGCCTTCGGGATCAAAACCGGTTTCATGTCGATCTGGGCCGTCTTCATCGAAAATATCCCCTGGTACCCTACCGTACTATCCTTTATGGCTGTTACCATCGCTTACATATTCAACCCTTCAATTGCGAACAACCACATTTTCGTCGGGTGTGTCATGCTGGGCCTGTGGTGGGGGCTTACCCTGTTGAATTTTATGGGTCCTAACCTGGTGGCACGTTTCAGCTCCCTGGGCACCATCCTTGGGTCCATTGTACCTTCTGTTGTTCTCATCGCTTTAGGCATTACCTGGATGGCAATGGGAAAACCCAGTCAGCTTCCCCCATTTACATTTCAGGAGATTCTTCCCGTTACGTTTAATATGGGGGTTCTGGTTTATGCATCCTCTATCCTGCTCATGTTTGCGGGCGTTGAGATGTCGGGATACTATGCCAGCCATGTCGACAATCCGCAGAAAAAATATCCGCGTGCGATGTTAATGGCTACCCTGTTGATCTTTCTTTTGAGTGTCTTTGGTACCTTACCTATTGCCATGGTCATTCCAGCCGATAAAATCAGCCTGACAGGAGGAGTCATCCAGGTAATGGATACCATCTTTATTTCCCTCGGCATGCAATGGGCCACACCTGTTATGGCTGTGATGCTGGTCTTAGGTGGAATTGCGCTGATGAGTACCTGGATGATGGGTCCGCTCACCAGTATGGCCCCTATCTCCCGGGCCGGGTTTTTGCCTCCCTTCTTCAGGAAACAAAATAAGCACAAATCACCTGTTGGCCCCCTGCTGGTTCAGGGAGCTTTGTCAACCCTGTTAATCCTGGCCATGGTATTCATTCCAAACATCAACACCGCCTATTGGATCCTGACCTCCTTTACTACTACCCTTCTGACCCTTTACTATCTCCCTGTATTTGCAGCTGTGATCAAACTCCGGTATACACAGCCCAGCACCCCCAGGCCATTTAAGATATGGGGCGGAAATTACGGGATATGGATCATTGCGGGGATCGGGTTTCTGGCAACGACCTTTGCCGGATTCATGGCATTCAACAAACCCGATGGAATAGATATGTTTTCCAACATGGAGTATATGCTGATCATGACCATTGGAACCGTTATCTGGATGATTCCTTACTTATTGTTTCGATGGTTCCGCAGGCCAGGATGGAAAGCGGACGACCCTGCAAGTTAGACCGTTTCAGTATGTTCAGATTTCCATGAGTTTCGAAGCCAGCTCCGACAGATGAACATCCGGACTGATAACCAGTGATGGTTTCAGGAAATCAAGGGATCCCTTTTCCCGCTTTAGCCTCTCTTCGCCTCCACCCGTGATATTCAGCATGATCACCGCATCAGGCGAAACGGATTTATTGTTAACCGCATGAATCAATGATGCGGTGGCAACTGCAGCAGCCGGGTGTATGTCGATCCCTTCTGTTTCTTCAAAGAGTCGGGCCGCATCAGCTGCTTCCCGGTTGGTCATGAACTCCAACTCACCGTCTGTGTCCACCATGGCATCAAAGAGCCCCCCAATGATCCCCCAGGGTGGTTTCCTGTTTGAGAGTACCTTGGCATTGATCTCCATCACTTGTTCACGTGCCAGCTGGTCATCCTGGGGAAAGAGATCCCGGGAGCGGGCTTTCCAGGCATCAACCATCGGATGAAACGGGTAGTTTTGAGAAAGGACCAATTTCATCTTGTGAGAACCAAAACGACCATCGGAAAGTAACCGGAGATTTGCTTCCCAGGCTGCAATGGCACCTGTACCGCTGCCAATTGCCTGGAAATAGAGATCTGGAATTCTCCCAATAGTGGTTGCCGCTGAAAGTACCGTTGTGGCCATGCCATCTCTGCGAGCGATGTTTTTAGCTCCACCTTCTGGTATAAATCCATCAATCTGGCAAACCAGGTTGGAAAGGTGAATAGCATCGTAATAATCGCATCCGGGAGGGGGTGAAATGAGTGTGATACAATCATTTAACGGTGTATCAAACCACAACGCACAAAGTGTATCCGAGGGCACCGAAAGAAGCAGCGGGATGTTGTTGTCGGAACAAACACGCGCAAATGCCCTGGCTGTATTTCCTGCCGATGCGACAACCAGCGTTTGATGTTGTTCCGGCCTGAGACGGGCACAAACCGAATAGGCCTCCGTTTCTTTGAACGAGCAGGTGCGCATCAGCGCTCCTTTTTCCGGCCAGTATCCGCTAAACGTAATATAGAGGTTCTCCAGCCCAAGATGATTCGCAAATTTTTCACTCTTAAACGTAACTGGTGCCGACGATCCTTCAAGTATCCGGTGCAGCGGAAGCCAGTCTCCGAATTTATAAATGCCGTAGCGATCATCGTTCAATGTAATCTGAATGTTGTCATAAACACTTGAAAGCAGTGAAGGTTTTGGTTCTCCTGTTGCGTCAAGGATCCATCCTTTATCCTCAAACGTGTTGCCTGTAATACGAGATGCGAGGTGGTACCGGGTTGGGAGTTGAATTTCACTCATGGAATGCTGGTGGTTTGTTCTCTGGCAAAAATACAGAAAATGGGAGGAAAAAGGTACTTTTGCGAAATGGCGAAATGGCGAAATGGTGAGATGGTGAAATGGTGAGATGGTGAAATGGTGAAATGGCGAAATGACGAAATGGCGAAATAGCGAAAAGCGAAAAGCGAAAAGCGAAAACAGTGGAATCGTGAAGAACCGGGTTCTCCGGGTGTTAATCCTGGTTTCGGGCTGGATACTTGTTGGTATGGGTGCAATTGGGGTAATTCTGCCTCTGATTCCAACAACCCCTTTCCTGCTCCTGGCTGCTCTCTGCTTCTATAAAAGTTCGACCAGATTCTACAACTGGCTCTATGCCAACCGGGTTTTCGGTAAATACCTTCTAGATTATAAAAAGAAAAAGGGAATCCCTGTCAAGGTAAAAATCGGAACGCTGCTCTTCATGTGGACCTCTCTCTTTATCTCCGTATACCTTGTTCCCATCCTTTGGTTGAGGTTCATTCTAATTGCAATAGGGACGGCAGTTACAATTCACCTTTTGCTCATCCGTACAAAACAATCCTGAATAGTTTTCCTTAGCTGATCAACTTCCCGGATATTTTGTTTATTTTTACAGATTCTAAATTAAATATTCAACACCATGAAAACAAGAATAATAGCAATTACCATATCCCTGCTTTTTGTTGTCTTCTCCATATCCGCTCAGGATCATGCAGCCATGCAGATGACCGCCTCCTCCGAACAACTCAAGGCGATCTGTGTCCTTTACCCTACCGATGGAAATGAAGTTTCGGGCATTGTAACCTTCACCTCCACTCCTGACGGCGTGAAAGTAACCGCAGATGTCCTAGGGTTGTCTCCCGGCAAGCATGGGTTTCATGTTCATGAATTCGGAGATTGTTCAGCACCCGACGGCACCTCTGCAGGAGGCCATTTCAACCCTGAGCACATGAAACACGGCGGTCCGCAGGATCAGATGAGGCATGAAGGGGATCTCGGGAATCTGGAAGCCGATGAGACTGGCAGAGCTCGCATGACATTTATTGATAAAGATCTCATGCTTAGCGGACCGCACTCCATTGTCGGCTATTCCATCATTGTCCACGCCCAGGAAGACGACCTTATTTCCCAACCTACGGGAAATGCCGGCGCCAGGGTAGCATGCGGGGTGATAGGGGTAATGAAGTAGGACGTGAGACGAAGCACAGGGCACAGGGCGCAGGGCGCAGAGTGCAAAGATCAATCCCTGAGCTCTGAGCTCTGAGCTCTGAGCTTAATAACAACTTCCAGCCCCGTTCCGGCTCCCAAATCCTGACTTCTGGCATCAGGGAGAGACCCTCCAACAAAAACGTTCATGTTCCCGGGGATAAAAACAGATTCACCCTCTTCGTTTACCACCATGAGATCTTCATGCGAGAGATTGAATTCAACAGTCTCAGACTCGCCAGGCACCAGAAAGATCCTCCTGAAGCCTTTCAGGTCGTAAATGGGAACCCGAAATGGCACATCTTCTCTTGAAAGGTATAGCTGAACTACCTCGTCGGAGGGAAAATCTCCCTCGTTGGTGATTTCGCAGGCAACCTGCAATCCGCTCCCTTCCTTTATTTCCCGGATGCCGGTTTCCAGATTCTCATACCTGAAGGTGGTATAGCTGAGTCCGAAACCAAACGGGAACATCGGTTCTTCTTTCATATACTTGTACGTTCGGCCGATCATGGAGTAATCATCAAATGGCGGCAACTGATCCACTGATTTTGGGAATGTCACCGGCAATCTGCCGGCAGGCGAGGTCTCTCCAAAGAGTACATCGGCAACAGCAGCTCCTCCCTGCTCTCCCGGATACCAGGCAAAGATCAGAGCATCAACCAGATCGTATACCTCCGACAGGTCGAGCGGACTCCCTCCGGTTATCACTGCAATAACCGGTTTCGTATGATCTTTGATGTGTGCCCTGAGGTAATTTATCTGGTTATCCGGCATCCTGATATCCGCTTTGTCCGCACCCATCGTTGTAGCAAGAGCCTCTCCGTCTTCTCCTTCAAAAAGCGGATTGATTCCCATCACGATGATGGTGGCATCGGCATTGTTCACATCAAAAAGTGTCCATCTTGGGTTGTCGGTATCCTCACCGGTAAGCAGGAACCCAGCGTGATACGAGATGCGGGATCCGGGATCGACGGCGGATGTGATCCCTTCGAGAATGGTGACCGCTTCGGCAGGAACTCCGTTGTAGTTGCCCAGCAATACGTTGACATCGGCAGCCAGAGGTCCTGTGACAATGTATCTGTGAAGATCTTTCCGAAGGGGCAGCACACCATTATTTTTTAACAATACCAATGATTTTGCTGCCACTTCCCGTGCAACCTGTTTGTGTTTATCGCAGTTGATCACGGTTTCTGGCATCGAATCCCAGGGGTTCAATCCGGGAGGATCGAAGAGTCCCAGCCTGAAACGGGTCTTCAGCAAATAAGCCAGGTTTCGGTCTATATCGGCTTCGGTGATCAATCCCTCCTTAACAGCAGGCAACAGTTCCCTATAAGCCACCCCGCAGTTCAGGTCCACCCCGGCGAGGATTGCTTTTACAGCAGACTCCTGGTTGTTTGCGGTTACCTTGTGAAACTGGTTGAAGTCGGTAAGCGCCCAGCAGTCGCTAACAATATGTCCCTGGAATCCCCACTCGTTGCGAAGAATCTCCTGCAAAAGATAAGGACTGCCGCAGCAAGGCTCATCGTACGTTCGGTTGTAGGCGCACATCACCGATTCCACATGGCCCTCCTGCACCAGTCGCTTGAAAGCAGGAAGATAGGTCTCACGAAAATCCTTTACCGGTGGGTTTGCGTTGAATTCATGGCGTAGCTTCTCCGGACCGCTGTGAACCACAAAGTGCTTCGCACAGGCTGCCGTTTTCAGGTAGCGTGGATCGTCACCCTGCATCCCACGAACAAAGGCGACTCCCAATTTTCCGGTTAACAGGGGATCTTCTCCCCAGGTCTCCATTCCCCTTCCCCACCGTGGATCGCGGAAGATGTTGATGTTTGGCGACCAGAAGCTCAACCCTCCATATTGGGTGATATTTCCTATCCGTAGCGCCGCATTGTACTTGGCACGGGCTTCATCAGAAATGGCATCAGCGACTCGAAAGACAAGCGCTGAATCAAACGTGGCTGCCATCGCGATGGGTTGGGGAAACACCGTAGCCCGGCCCATTCGGGCAACACCGTGCAAAGCCTCACTCCACCAGTTGTAAGCGGGAATTCCAAGCCGGTCGATGGCCGGACTGTTGTACAGCATCTGCGAACATTTTTCTTCCAATGTCAAACGTGATAGCAGGTCCTGAACGCGTTCTTCAACTGGTATAGAGGGATCTTTCCAGGCTGGGACTGTCGAGGGCTGGGCAATGAGGAATGAGGGAGAAAGAATGAGGGATAGGATGAGGGACGAAGGAAGAGGGACGAAGGAAGAGGAGAATTTCCAATTTCGAATTTCCAATTTCCAATTTCTTTTAATTACCTGCATAATGATTGTATTTCTCACAAAGATGCACAAGATTGCCGGCAAAGTTGTATCTTGTGGGATAGAATGTGATGAAAAATTAATCAAACAGAGATGAATGCACAGGAACTAATCAAAGATATCCGCAGCTTTTGTGAATCCCATGCTGATCCGGAAATCGTTCAAAAATATGCCCGCTATTTTAAAGAAGGCTATGATGCCTATGGACTTCCCAGCGGAGAATTCATGGCCAAGGTAAAAGACCTTTTGGCATCCAACACTTTCACTGTGGAAACGGTAGTCGAATCCAGTTATGAGTTGATGAAATCGGAGAAATATGAGCTCCCCAGCTTTGCTATGCAATTGCTGAAAGGGTTCTCCAACCAGTTTACAAAAGATACATTCACGGTTATTGAGCACTGGTTCCCCGTCGGAATTCGAAACTGGGCTCACACCGATGGTCTGTGCAGTGAGTTGTTATCCCCGATGATTCAAAAAAAGATTATCACCATGAAGGATTTTGCGCCCTGGCGGAAATCGAACTACCGGTTTCAGCGACGGGCAGTTCCAGTGGCGTTGATCAAATCCGTGAAAAAGAGTCCGGATGTAATGCCATACCTTGATTTCCTCGATCCGATGATGATGGATACTGAACGTGTAGTTCATCAGGGATTAGGCTGGTTTCTCCGGGAAGCCTGGAAAGTACATCCTATACAAGTCGAAACTTTTCTGATGAAGTGGAAGAACGATGCTGCCCGGCTGATCTTTCAGTATGCGACCGAGAAGATGGCGAAAGAGGAGCGGTTGCGGTTCCGACGAAACCAGAACCCCTAAATCCCCTAAAGGGGACTTACTTTACTTCGTAATTCTACCTTCGTACTTCCAGTTCTGACTTCTGGCATCTGACCTCTGACTAATCACCAGGGTACATATCCATCTCCCCAGTTAGTAAGAGATCTTCATGATTTTGGAAATATTTATTTCATTATTTTTATTTAATCTAAATTATTAATATTTTTGTGCCAATATTAATCCATCAAACTAATGGCAACTGTTGACAGTAATTCTTCACAACAAGCGCTGAACATGATCCTCGCAGCGATCGGACTTCGCGAGTCGAGCTATTCAGGCAAGGTAACAATAGAGGGAAAGGATCCCATTTTAACTTCCCGTCATCGCTTTGGTGAGGTCATGGCGGCAGCCCAGGCTGCTTTTGGCATGGCCCTGGGAGAGATCTGGCAGCAACGAGGGGGTTCGGTCCAGGATGTGACAACCAATGTACGTAATGCTGTCCATCAGCACCACGGTATTGCATTTATGCGTCAGAATGGCCGGCAGCTTCCTTTTACCGACTATGGAGCAAGCGTTGGTCTTGACTCGCCGATAAGCGGTGAGTTTTATCCTACCCGTGACGGGCGTTTCGTAAAAATCGAATTGTATTATCCCCGATTGGTTGATGCTGTCTACAAAGTCCTCAAATGTGCACCAACGCAACGAGCCGTAGAGGCTGCGATCATGCAGTGGGATGCCGAAGCCCTGGAACTTGCGATCCGTGAGGAATCCGGAGCCATTGGAGTAGTTCGCACAGCCGAGGAGTGGCTGGCACATCCTGTAGGACGCCGCCTGGCATCCAAGCCGGTTGTAGAGGTTATAAAAATCGGCGAAAGTGATCCCATCCCATTTCCAACCGGTGGAGATATGCCTTTATCGGGGATCCGGGTACTCGACTCCTCCCACGTGATTGGCGGACCGGTTACGGCCCGCACCCTTGCCGAATTTGGTGCCGACGTGTTGCATCTCTCAAAACCGAACTACCCCGACCACCTGAACTGGCGTTTGGAAACCGACAACGGAAAGCGTGCAGCCTATTGCGATTTTGATGTGGAGGCCGACAAACGCAAGTTCTTTGAGCTTCTGCAGAAAGCAGATGTATTTACCTGTTCCTATCTGAACCTCGATCAGAGGGGAATCTCTCCCCGCAGCCTCGCAGCCGCCAAGCCCGGGATCATTGCCCATGAACTGCGATGTTTTGACTTTGAAGGGGAGTGGGCTAATTTCCGCGGATTTGACATGATGGCGGTAACAGTTTCGGGATATGTCGATGCAGAAGGAGCTGTGGATGCCCCAATGATGCCTGTGCAGGCTATTTTTGCCGATTACCTTGCGGCTTACGCAGGATCGGCAGGAGTGGCTGCGGCACTTCTACGCAGGGCTACCGAGGGGGGAAGCTACCAGGTTAGGGTATCGCTGACCCGAATGTGCATGTGGGCACAGGAACTGGGACTTCTCGACCATAGTGCACTCAATGGCACATTACCCTATGCCGATATCGTGGCTGAAACAGACCTGCCTCTTGCTAAGATTGAGAGTCCGTTTGGTGAGATCATTTACCTGCCAACCATGATCGACATGCCCGATATTAAACCGAAGTTTGAGCGTGGTCCGCAGCCACTCGGGTCTTCGCTCCTTGAATGGATAGACTGACCGTTCCTTTGTACTTTCAGCCTTCCTTAATGCACATCGTCCGAAAATATTTCTTTCCGTTCTTTTCCGTGCGTTCTACTCCATGGATATCGCTTTCGTAACCCGGAAATGCATTCTCGAAATCCTGCCTTAGTTTAAGGTAATCCCAGATCGGTTTTGCCTTGTCGTTCATCTTCTCCCCGCCCATCATGATAGGAATTCCCGGAGGATATGGAACAAGCATGACGGCGGGGATCCGGTCCATCATCTTGTCGAGTTCAACGAATTCAACATTTTTCTTCACAACGGCATGATAAGCGTCCGCCGGCTTCATGGCCTGATCGGGAATCACCTGGAAGGCCTCCTGCATGCGGTCGAGCATCCGGTGTTCGCGGGTATACCTGTGAACAGCGTTGGCGTGTTCCTTCAGGCCCACTTTTGTGTAATGCCCGGGCCATGCTGCAACCATCTCGGGGAAGACTTCCGCCATCGGAGCATTCCTGTCATAGGCCTCTTTGAATTTCAACAGTTCGGCAAAGAGAGTTCCCTGCTTCCCACGGGTAGTGCCCAGTGAATTCAAAAGAAGGAAGGAATAGTAATCGGTTTTTTCACAAACAATCCCTTTGTCAATGAGATAGTTGGTGACCAGTGATGCCGGGATGCCTTCCTCGGTCATCTCCCCTTCATCATTGATACCGGGAGTTGTGAAGGTCAGCTTGATAGGATCAAGCATGGCATAGTCATCTTCGATATCCTTGAATCCATGCCAGGGGTCCTCTTTGCTCATGACCCAGGCCGACTGTGTTTTTGCAAGGACTTCTGCAGGAACATCTTCAATGTTGACCCATTCGCCATCCAGCTTTACCCGTTTTGGTTGCCACATGCCGAAAAACCAGTCGTTCGCGTTCTTCTTCTGCAGGTCCTTCAGAATGGTCACCATTTTCTTTCTGAGATGAATCGCTTCGATGATGGTATCGTTAAACATGATCTCCCCGTTATCATCCATCATCTTCGTAGCCACGTCGAGGGATGCAACCATGCTGTACTGGGGCGACGTTGAACCGTGCATCATGTAGGATTCGTTGAACTCATCAGGATTAACTTTCACATGGGTGCCGTTCCTGATATGCAGCATCGATGCCTGCGAGAAGGCCGTCAGCAGCTTGTGTGTCGAATGGGAGACGAAGATCGGCGGATGCTCCTTATTGAGGTCATCATCGGCCATGCCAAAGTGGTTCTTGTAGATCGGATGAAACCGGGCATATGCATACCACGCTTCATCAAAATGGAGATTCTCGACACTCCGGGTAAGCTGTGTTTTGATCTGAACAACATTGTAACAAATCCCATCGTAGGTGGAGTTTGTGAGTGCCGACATCTTGGGAGTTTCGGTTTTCCTTTCGGATGTGATAAGTGCAGATGCCTTGATTTTACTCTTGATGGATTCGGGTGAAAATTCGGAGAGCCTTACCGGACCGATAATTCCTCTCATGTTTCGCCGGGGGATCATGTAGACTGGAATCGCCTCTGTGATGACCATAGCATAATTGAGGGATTTGTGGCAGTTCCTGTCAACAAAAGCAATTTCATCCTTCACGAGCTGACTCCGCCAGATGATCTGGTTCACGTTAGAGGTGCCGTTCAGCACGTAATAGGTATAATCAGCGCCAAACACTCGGGCCGAATTCTTTTCGGCATCACCGGTCACACCACTATGATCCAGTAATGAACCCAGTTCGGGAACTGAAATGGAGAGGTCGGAACGAAGGGTATTCTCTCCAAAAAACTTATGGAACACTACACCGGCCGGACTCCTCAGAAACCCTTCCCCTCCCATATGACCCGGTGTATGCCATGCATATTTATATTCCTGTGTATACTTCACCAGCATCCCGAAAAAAGCGGGGTAGATGGTTTCTGTATATTTATCCAGGTGCATCACAATGCGGCCGGAGAGAAACTCAATGGTATCGGCAGTTTTCCACAAATATCCGTCGATCTTTTGAAGTGCCTCAACCGGGATATCTTCTGTTTCCAGCCTGTCGGCCAATAATAATACAGGCAATTTGGTACAGCGCTCCCTGATGTGGTTGATGAGATCGACTGCAGTGGTCTTTTCCGTTGCATCCTCTTCGGGAAGGTTCCAGTCCACAACAACCACACCGATATCTGATCGCGAACGAACGATCTCCATCGCATCCTCATAGGTTAATGACGGGATAACGCTGCATTCCTGAATGTCCTCCAACTCCTCCACCAGCTCAGCAAGCCTGAAGCCTTCATCTGTTGGGGCACTGAATTCGGCTGAAACAATTAATACAGGCCATTGATGTCTTGTGATTTTCATAATATCTTATTTGTATCGTTACTAATTCTGCGGTTTTTTCTTGGGCGTTAACAGCATGGCGTATACAGCCATGATGACCAGAACCAACGCAATGACAAGCCAGAGTTCATCGAGAGTGGCCGAAACAAAGGCCGAAAGGATAAAGATAGAGGAGATGGCCACAATGATTTTGGTGCTGATTTTTCCGGTTCCCTCTTCACGTTCCTTTTTGATGAGCGCAATGCCCGACCAGAAATAGGGGAATAATAGCAAGAGCACAGACAGGGTTACTGTGATATTAAACGCTGTAGCCACATTGCTTCCAAGCAGCATCAGGATCCCCTGCAAAATTGTCATGATGATGCCATTAATCACTAACCCTTTGCTGTTTATCCCATGCTTGTTGGTAAAGGAGTAGGCTTTGGGCAGGAAGCCGTTATCGGCGCTGGTTTTGGCGGCACTGGCCGACGAGAGATTCCATACAAGGAAACTCGCAAGGCAGGCTATCGCCATCACAATGGAGACAACCTGTCCAACAACCAGTGATCCCGTAATTTTATGCATCGACATAGCAAAAGAGGCCGGAGCATTCTGGATTTCCCTGGCCGAAAACATCCCCTCCATCACGGTGGTAGAAACGATATAGATAGCAGCCACAATGATGAAACCCGTGATGGTGGCAACAGGAACGATCTTTTTCGGATTCTGGATATATACATTGTTGGTAGCAACACTTTCCACTCCTACAAAGGCGAAGATCAACACGGCGAACCCCGACATAATGGCCATGCCTTCTTTCTTTCCGCTCACATTCCAGTTGTCGTTGAACTGGGTCAGGTCGAAATCGAACCATCCGGCTACGGCCGTAATAATGACTGAAAGCAGTAAGAAGGCCACGGTAATGGAAACAATCTTGGTGATGATCCCTGCTCCGCGCATCGACAATGCAACAAACAACCAGATCAGGACAATAACTGTTATCCCCAGGATGACAGGATGCTTAAGCTGCGGGACGAACATCTCCATGTAACCGAGTCCGGCTATGAGGATGGAGACATTGGAGATGAGGTTTCCGTACACATAAAAGAAGCCGCTTTTTGCGCCCAGGATGGGATTGACATAGGTCGCAAGTGCCGTTGGACTCGGATCATCAAATTGCGACCCGGCCCGCACGTAAACAAGTGTCAGAAACAGGGCTCCGATGGTCACAAGGATAAATGATATCAGGGTGATGGATCCTGTAAAAGCGAGCTGTTGAGGCAAGGCAATCACACCACTGCCGGCAAGGCTGGACACGATCAGTGCAGTCGCACCGATCAGTCCCAATTTTTTCTTGTCTGTCATGAAGCTGGAATTGAGTTACTCTTAGTTATCATCCGTAAATGTAAGAAATTTATTCCGCTCCAAAAAAAACGTCTAACTTCTGACTTCTAACTTTTCTAGTGCCATTTAAAAAGCTTCAACCCCACGGTAAAGAAAACGACTCCTGTCAACGTCAGAATCAGGGAAGGGATTGCGGTTTGAGCAAATCCGGCTCCTTCAATGAAGATACTCCGGATGCCGTCGGCCAGCATAGTGAGTGGCAGGGGTTGAATGATCGGGATTGCCCAGTCGGGGAAATTGTGGTAGCTGAAGAAGATGCCGGAGAGGATCATCATGGGCATGCTCACCACATTGATAAAGGCATTTCCAATTTCGGTTTTAGAGGTATGGCAGGCCAGGAAGATCCCGATGCCGGAGAACGCGATATTCCCTGCCAGAAACAGAACTAACAGTGCGGGAATATTTCCCTGGATGGTGATCCCGAAAGCCAGCCAGGCGAAGAGCACGAGCAAAATTGCTTCGATCACATTCATCACCAGCCTTACGGTGATCATCGCTATCAGGTAGTTGGATCGCTTCATCGGAGTGGCAATCATCCGCCTGAGCAGCTTTTTCGATCTCGTATCAATAATATAGTATCCCAGTCCCCACAGGCAAGAGAACATCACACCCATCGCAATCATCCCGGGGATCAGAAAATCGATGTAGCGGGTTCCAGTGACGGTGAGAACGTCAACTTCCGTCGCTGAAGCAGCACTCAGATCCTCTTCGTATCCTGGAGACTGGATCCTGGATGCTGGGTGCTGGGTGCTGGATGCTGGATCCTGGATCTCAGATCCCAGATCGCGTATCCCGTATCCCGTATCCCGATTCAGATCCCTAGCTGGGATTTGGTTCAGGACAGGTGCCATCCTTACATATGTCAACTGGGCATCGGGATTCATCGGGTCAAAATGATACCTGTACCCACTGTCTCCGATGGTAACTGCCACATTCACATGCCCCCGTTTGAGCTGAACCATGGCCGCTTCCCAGGGCATCTTCTCCAGTTGGAAGGTGGTGTTTCCCAGTTTATCATCCTTCAACACGATGGAATATGTTCCGGTGTCGGCTGAAATCAGTGCCACATGTCTGACACTTTCTGGTTTACGGGTAAAGGCCAGTCCAAGTCCGATCGACATCAGGATAGGAAAGCCAATACCCCAGAACAGTACCCCCGGCTCCCGAACCTTTTCCAGAACATTTGCCAGGATAAGCTGCCACAATTGGTTATTCCTGATCCTGTCAATCATGCAACCTCCTTCCGGTCAAAGCAGTGAAGAGGTCATCCAGAGTTTTAAGTGAGGCGTCTTCTCCCAAAAGATCTTCCATCGTCCCCTCTTTCAGGATCTTTCCTTCATCGATGATCACGATCTGTTCGCAAAGCTGTTCCGCCTCCTCCATGTAATGGGTAGTGAGGATCATCGACGTATCAGAAGATTTACGGAGGTTTCGCAGGATCTCCCAGATCTCTCGGCGGGCGTTGGGATCCAGTCCGGTTGTAGGTTCATCGAGGAGAAGGATCCGGGGAAGGTTGATCAGGGCAATTCCGAGAGCAAGGCGCTGACGCTGTCCGCCCGAAAGGTTGACTGTATAAGCTTTGCGCTTCTCTTCCAGTCCGACGAGATGGAGGACCTCCTCTACCCGTTCTTTGCCCAGACCGAAAAAGCTGCCGAAAAGCCGTAACGTTTCATAGGTTGTCAGCTTTTCAATGTAACGTGTCTCCTGCAGCGAGAGCCCGATCACCTGACGGAGCTCTTTTTCGTTCCCTTTCCAGGGCTTCCCGAGAATCCGGATCTCTCCCCGGTCGGGTTTCTGGATCCCTTCGATCATCTCCACCAGTGTGGTTTTGCCAGCGCCGTTTGGGCCAAGCAGAGCTACGAACTGTCCGGGCATGATCGTCAGGCTCACACCCTGCACTGCCTGAACAGTTTTGAAGGACTTGAAGACGTTCCTGACTTCGATGACGGGAGAGGGGGACATGGTACAAAGATAACACGAAAGTTAGATGTCAATAAAAATTGTAAATTGCTCCTCAAACATTGATCTGTTTTTAACCAGAATTTCCATGGAAAAGAGTAAAAAGTTTTGCCAGAGTTGCGGGATGCCACTCAGCAAGGACGAACGGGGCGGCGGTACCGAAGCCGACGGGTCAAAAAGTGTTAAGTACTGTTCGCATTGTTATGAGAAAGGCAAGTTCACACTCCCCGACATCACTGCACAAGGCATGAAGGAGCGGGTGAAGGAAAAGATGTCGGAGATGGGATATTCGCCACTTGTGGCATGGTTCTTCACATTTAATATTCCGAAGCTGGAGAGGTGGAGATAAAGGCAGAGGTCAGAAGTTAGAAGTCAGAACTGGAAGTACGAAGGACGAGGGACGAGGGACGAATTCGACTACGAAGTTAGAACGTAGAAGTAATTTCCTTGGCGATCTTTGGGGTTTAAAGGAAAAGTATAATTATCCTTCAATTGAAAACCTCCAGGCACAGAAATATTCGGCAGGGTGCGGATCAGGCGGACAGGAGATGCATTCGGTTTTTATCCGCGGGTCGATGGTTTCGGCGAATGAGGTGTATTCAATGAGGCCACCCGACTTGCAGGGATAATCATCCAGCCCTTTGCGCTGCCTGGCAACCTGAACACGGCATTCATTCATCCGGAACATAAAACTGGTTTCGGACTCTTCAACAATGGATTGTTTGTTAATGGTAGCGTACAATCGGTATCCAAGGGCTTGTTTCAGTCCTTCGAGACCAGGCCGGTCACCAAGGTTCAGCAGCTGTTTGATGGATCTTGCCTCGAAAGGAGAAAACTGAGCCCAGCTGGAGTCGTTGCACCGTTTGGCATCAAACATCCCTTTTGAAAATTCTACGGCCTGGAACCAGACACCGTCATTTGCCAGCCAGTTTGCGGCAACTGCCTCTTTGAGCTCATCCAGTTTCCCGTCCGGCATCTCCAGGAGTGGCTTCGGGATATCGCCATCCATGTTAAAATCCAACACCTTCGCCAACCGTTTGAACTGGATCTCCCGGCTCTTCTCATAAGCTACCTGCAGGATCTCCCATGCTTTTTCTCTGCCGTACTGATGGATCACCTCGCTGTACCAGATGGCATGATGCATCATGGTCCGGTGCCAGAAATCTATGATCAGGCGAATTGTCTCTCTTTTATCCATTGCTTAATGCGGCTGTATCTGCTTTTGGTTGTTTTTGCTAAAATACAAATTTAAGTTAGAGGTCAGAAGTTAGAACTGGAAGTACAAAGTATGAAGATAGAAGTAAATACTACGTGTTTCCCGTAGTTCAATTTCCGTAATCACTCTATTGTACTGCTTTTCATGAGCATCTACATTTGTCCTGTTAACAAATAAACAGATCATCATGAAAAGAAATTCCCTTTTACTAATGTTTCTGATCCTGTTATTCTCGGCAGGATTGAACCAGGTGCAGTCCCAGTCAACCGTATCGTTCGGGGCTGACCTGATGAGCCGCTACATCTGGCGCGGTCTCGATGTGGGTGGACCCTCCCCCAGCATCCAACCCTCCCTGGCCTATAACTTCACCTCCAAGAACGGGGTTCACTCCCTCTCGGTTGGGGCCTGGGGAGCCTACACCTTTTCGGGCACTGCCAATGAGGAGGTCGACCTCTTTGTCAGCTACACCCTGTTTGACATGGTGTCGTTGACCGTTACCGACTACTTCTTCCCGGGATTGAACACGGGAGAGAAGAACAACTACTTTGTCTACTCCCCCGACAGCACCGGGCATGTGTTTGAAGGAATGATCAGCTTCAATGGCACAAAAAAGATCCCGGTTACCCTCCTCTTTGCCATGAATTTTTACGGGAATGATGCCCGGAAGATGAAGAATGACAGCGTTCAGGGTGACATCATCATGTCTAAATACCTGGAGCTTGGTTTTATCCACAGTTTCAACTTCTTTGATTTTAAAGCCTTCATCGGCGCGGCGCTGGATAAGCCGGATACAAAGTTTGCTCCCCTGGGATATTATGGCAATAAAGAGGCTGGGATCATCAACATTGGCATCAAGGCATCCAAGGAGATTCAAATCACCGAAAAATTTTCACTTCCGGTGCAGTGCCAACTGATCACCAACCCGATGTTGCAGAAAATCTACTTTGTCTTCGGTATAACGATTTAGTCATTCATTTTTAAACACAACAATTTATGGTACTTAACACAATTCTACTTCAGGCCGTGACATCCGGCCTGGACACCGGATCAACCGGTTTTATGTTGCTGGCTACCAGCCTGGTGATGCTGATGACTCCCGGACTGGCCTTTTTCTACGGAGGATTGGCTACCCGTCGGAACATTCTGGGTATCATGATTCAGAGCTTTGTCTCCCTCGGGTGGACCACTGTTCTCTGGATCTTTTTCGGTTATTCGCTCTGCTTCTCCGGTGGGGAAGGCGGAATCATCGGAAATTTTGACAAAGCCTTTTTAATGGGGATTGCACCTGACGCACTCTGGTCGGGCAACGGGAAAATCCCGGAGATGGTATTTGTTGCTTACCAGATGATGTTTGCCATCATCACCCCCGCCCTCATCACAGGTGCCTTTGTGAACAGGGTATCATTTAAGTCTTACATGATTTTTCTCACCGTTTGGCAGATCATGGTATACTACCCGTTTGTACATATGATCTGGGGTGGCGGACTTCTCGCCGAATGGGGTGTTCTTGATTTTGCCGGAGGAATTGTGGTTCACGCCACGGCTGGATTTGCTGCACTTGCATCCGTATTCTATGTCGGAGCCCGTGTCAACAAGAGTTCTGTCCCAAACAGCATTCCCCTCGTTGCAATCGGAAGCGGCCTCCTTTGGTTCGGATGGTACGGATTCAACGCCGGAAGTGAAGTGCAGGTCGATTTTATCACCTCAACTGCCTTCATCAATACCGATATTGCCGCCTCTTTTGCCACCATCGCCTGGCTGATTGTGGAATGGACCCGGGAGCGAAAACCTAAGTTCGTCGGACTTCTCACAGGGGGCATCGCCGGATTGGCGACCATCACGCCGTGTGCCGGATTTGTCCCGGTGTGGGCTGCTCCCATTATTGGAACGGCTGCTGGTCTTGTCTGTTACCTGGCCGTTCAGTGGAAAAACAAGATGCAGTGGGATGATGCCCTCGATGTGTGGGGTGTGCACGGAGTTGGAGGTGTTTTGGGAACAATCCTACTGGGTGTCTTCGCTTCAACAGCAGTCAACCCGGCCGGTGCCGATGGATTGATTTTCGGGGGAGGGTCCTTCCTTCTGAAACAGATCGTTGCTGTTGTAGTAGCATCAGCATACGCTTTTATTTTCACCTACGTGATGCTGATGATCATCAACCTCATCGCCAAAGTAAAGGTGACACCCGAACATGAGCATCTGGGTCTGGATGAGGCCCTGCACGGGGAGAGAGCCTACGACGAAGGGGTTCTTTAATAAAATTGGGTTCTCGCTGATTTTCGCTGATTAATTCGCAAATTTTCGCAGAAATTTGAAATGATTACCGATCATCAGCGAGAACTATTTTTTCCCGGAGTACCAGCCTGTCAATGATTATCTTTGCCCCGATGAACTTTTTCAGGAAGTCGATAGTCAGGAAGCTGATGCTTCTCTTTTTCATTGTCGGGATCACCTCCCTGTCGCTGATTGGCATCTACTCCTATTACAAAGCTAAGAAGGCGATCCTCCAGCGGACACTCGATCAGCTGACCTCCATCCGGGTGATGAAGAAATCGCAGGTGGAATTTTTCTTCAGCGAACGGATGAAATCGCTTGACCTGATCTCCCGGTCGGCGGCCATCAGGGAGGCTTTGGATCTGTTAAACTCGCACAATCATCCTCCCTGGCCGAAAGCCATACCCCTTGATAAGAGCAAAGCTCCCATGGACACCCTTGTTTTCAGTCTCGGTGCGTTGTATTCGATCTCCTCATCAGGGGAGAGCGGAACAGCCTGCTATGAACTGACCGACTCCAGTTGGGTATTGTCGGAGAACAGCATGGTGGATAAGCAATTGGACAAATTATCTCAAATCGTTGCAAAAAATCACAGGGAGGGGATCATGGATCTCGCATCCAGGTTTCCCGGCGACACCCTTCCTGTCTGCTTCATTGGTGCTCCAGTTACTGCCGCGAGTGGAGAAGAGATAGGGATGCTGTCATTGGAGATATCTATCCGGGAGATAGACAACATCATGCTGGAGAAGAGCAGCGAAAACGGACTGGGTGAATCGGGGGAGGCTTATCTGGTTGGTGAAGACCTGCTGATGCGCAGCAACTCACGCTTTATCCCCAACTCTGTTTTGCTGATTCCGGTAAACACAACGAGCGTTCAAAATGCTTTCAGCAACCAGACGGGGTCGGCCATCATTGACGACTACCGCACGATTCCCTGTCTGAGCTCCTTTTCAAAACTTGATGTTCCAGGACTGAACTGGGTAATTATGGCCGAAATTGATTACCGGGAAGCCATGATCCCGATCATCTCCATCCGAAACGACCTGTTGCTGATTGCCCTGATCGTATCCGTCTTCATCTTTTCCATGGCACAGATCATTTCACGAACGATCACCCAGCCGATCATCCGGCTTAAAAACGCAGCCCTGCAGATCGGACAGGGAAAATTTGACACAGAGGTCGACATCCATGGCAACGATGAGATCAGCTTGCTTTCGCACACCTTCAACGACATGACGAGCCAGCTTGAACAGGAACGAAACAGCCGTATGACTGCCTTGTATGACGGGCAGGAACTGGAGAGGCAGCGGATCTCACGGGAACTGCACGACGGCCTCGGTCAGTTGCTTGTAGCCCTGAAGATCCGGTTTGAAAACTACAACTCCCAATGCAAGGAGGAGGACGCCGGAGCCATTTCAGAGCTCCGAAACGATTTTTCCCGGACACTGGAAGAGGTGCGCCGGGTTTCGTATGATTTAGCCCCCGCCGGCATCAGGGAATTCGGACTGGATGGATCCCTGGGATTATTTAGCAAGGAGATCCGGGAAGGCGTGGGGATCGATATCGATTTTGCCTCCTTCGGAAAATTTGACGGGATGAGCCTGAAGGCGCGAAACTACCTCTTCAGGATTACGCAGGAAGCGGTGACAAACGCCATCCGGCACGGCAAAGCCGAACGGATTGAGATCAACCTGAATGAAGGGGCTGAAAACTGGATCCTCATGATCGGCGACAACGGGTGCGGTTTCAATCCCGCTGAGATCAGGACAGGGACGGGTCTTTACAACATACGTGAGAGGAGCCGGTTGCTTGGCGGGACGTTCACTGTTGAATCCTCCAATGAAAACGGCACAACATTACGAATTAAAATTCCAAAAACCCTACAACAGGAATCATCACTATGAGCAGGATCAAAGTTCTCCTGGTTGACGATCACCAGATCATCACCAACGGCATCCAGATTATGCTGGAAGGGGTGGAAGAGGTAGACTGGCTGGGCAGCACCAATGATGCCGAAGAGGCCCTCAGGCTGGTAAAAGCCATGAAGCCGGATATCCTGATCACCGACATCTCCATGCCCAAACTGAACGGCATCGAGATCACCCAGCGGATCAAAGAAGACAAGCTACAAACCAGGGTATTGATCCTCACCATGTACACCTTCGAAGACTTTATCTTCAACGCCATCCAGGCGGGTGCAAACGGTGTATTGTCAAAACAGGATACCACGAAGGAAGTGTTACTGGAGGCCATCCGGGCGGTACACCTGGGCAACGACTACTTCAGCCCATCGGTATCGAAGCTGGTCATGCAATCAGCCATCAAAAATGTAAGGCATCAGTCGGCTCCCGACCTTTCTAAAGTTCCTTCCCTCACCCTCCGCGAAAAAGAGATCCTGCGTCTCTATGTGGAAGGATTCACCAACCAGGAGATCGGCGAAAAACTGAACATCAGTCCGCGCACCGTGGAGACCCACAAGAACAACATCATGCAGAAGTTCAACTTTAAGAGCACCGTGGAGATGGTGAAGTATGCGCTACGGAATAATCTGGTGGCGATGTGACTGAGAAGCTACCGCTTCGAGGTGGCCACCATAACGATCAATTACGTGTTGATTATCGTAGCGGGGATATTAATCAGCATCTTCATTAGACGTAGTCAGCGCTTGGTAGTTTGAGGTACCTTCGAAACAGACAAATTTCTACCAATTTTGTCTGTTAGCAATCGGCAAATATGTAAATCCTATGAGGAAGTTTATCTTCCCATATGCAACAGCATGTAGGTATCGAAATTTTTGTAATTTTACTCTTTCGAACTTATCCCATACCCTGCATGTTCCGAATCCAAAGTAAAATTGACACCTCCAGCCCTGAGTTCCAGAAGCAGAAGGAGGAGTACCTGAAAATTCTGGCTACCTACAAAGAGAGACTGGCATCCACCACACAGGGAGGCCCCGAACGAGCTGTTAAACGCCACAAAGAGCGCGGAAAGCTACTGGCCCGTGAACGCATCGACTTGCTGGTCGACAAAAACACGCCCTTCCTGGAGCTCTCGCCCATGGCTGCTTACAACTTATACAACAACGAGTTCCCCTCCGCTGGGGTGGTGACCGGCATCGGGGTGATCCACGGGAAAGAGGTGATGATCGTAGCCAACGACGCTACGGTAAAAGGCGGATCCTATACGAAGGAGACGATTAAAAAACATGTGCGGGCACAGGAGATCGCCATGGAGAACCGGCTGCCCTGTGTCTACCTGGTCGACTCGGGCGGGGTGTTCCTCCCCGACCAGGCTAACGTCTTCCCCGACAAGTATCACTTTGGACGATTCTTCTTCAACCAGGCCAGGCTTTCGGCTGAAAAAATCCCGCAGATCGCTGTCGTAATGGGCTCCTGCACCGCCGGCGGCGCTTACGTCCCGGCTATGAGCGACGAAGCCATCATTGTCCGCAACCAGGGAACCATCTTCATCGGAGGACCACCCCTCGTAAAAGCAGCAACAGGTGATACGGTAACAGCAGAAGAGCTTGGAGGAGCAGAGGTGCATACCATGATCTCAGGGGTGGCCGATCACCTGGCCGAAAATGATGTACATGCCATCCAGATCTGCCGGAACATCTTCGAATCGATCGAACGGCATGAGTACCAGGAATTGTCCCGGACACCGATAGAAGAGCCCTTTTACGACCCAAAAGAGCTGTATGGTATTCTCCCTATCGACCCACGAAAACCGGTCGATTCGAGGGAGCTGATTGCCCGGATGGTAGACGGAAGCCTCTTTCATGAGTTCAAAGAGAAATATGCTCCTACCATTGTGACGGGGTTCGCGCGGATAATGGGTTACGAAGTTGGAATCCTTGCCAACAACGGGGTCCTCTTTTCAGAGAGTGCGCTGAAAGCTGCCCATTTTATTGAGCTTTGCAATGCAAGATATATTCCAATTCTCTTCCTTCAAAACATTACAGGCTTTATTGTTGGAAAACAATATGAGCATGGCGGGATAGCCCGCGACGGAGCCAAGTTTGTCCATGCCACGGCCAACGCCAACGTTCCCAAGTTCACGGTGATCTTCGGCGGATCGTTTGGTGCAGGAAACTATGCCATGGCCGGAAGGGCTTACGAACCGCGCTTCCTCTTCATGTACCCCACTTCCAAGATCTCGGTGATGGGCGGCGAACAGGCAGCCGGCGTGCTGATCCAGGTGAAGGAGGAGCAGCTCAAGGCGAGGGGACAGGAACTCTCGAAAGAAGAACGCGATAAACTGGAACAGACCATTCTGAATAAATACGAGGAGGAGGGCTCAGCCTATTTCAGCACAGCTCAGCTATGGGACGACGGCATCATTGACCCCATCGACACCCGCAAAATCATCGGCCTCTCAATCGCCGTATCTCAGAATAAAAAATACCCCGAACCGAAGTATGGGATATTCAGGATGTGATAATGTGATAATGTGATGATGAAAGATATAATAAGGGAACCTGAAACCTGAAACTTGAAACCTGACAGTAAAGGCGAGGCATGCCTCGCCTCTGCATGACACCAGAAAAATGTATACAACCCTAGAAACCACCAACGAAAACGGCATCTTCACCGTATGGCTGAACCGGCCGGAGGTGCACAATGCCTTTAACAGCACGATGCTGGAAGAGCTGGCAGAGTGTTTTCTTGACCTCCAATCGACGGATGCCGTTTGTGTGATCATCCGCGGGAGAGGAAAATCGTTCTGCGCCGGAGCCGACCTCGGCTGGATGAGAGCGGGAGCCGGGAACGATTATGAGACCAACTACCAGGACAGCCTTCTCCTGTCGAAATGTTTTTACACTATCTACACCTGTTCCAAACCTACGATTGCACTGGTCCACGGGGTTTCCCTGGGAGGAGCAAACGGACTGCTTTCTGCCTGCGACCTGGCTTACTGCTCTGATGATGCCACCTTCTCGCTCAGCGAAGTGAAGATCGGCATCGTACCTGCCTGCATCTCCCCATACGTGGTGAAACGGGTAGGCGAATACGGCACACGGGAGCTTATGCTCACAGGCAAGCGGATCAAAGGCCCCGAAGCTCAGGCTTTTCACCTGGTCAACAAGTCGGTGCCGGCTGATCAGCTGGATGCCGTTGCCGAAGAGACCATCAGCCATCTGCGCACCAGCGGTCCGGCTGCCATGGCACACGGAAAAAAACTAATCCACGAAGTAACCAACAACCTCACCCTCATGGAGGCGTACGACTTTACCGCACGCATGATCGCCGACATCCGGGCATCCGAAGAGGGACAGGAGGGAATGAGTGCGTTTCTCGAAAAACGAAAACCAACATGGGTAAAAGAATAACCAAAATCCTCATTGCCAACCGGGGGGAGATTGCGGTACGGATTATGCGGACCGCCAAAAAGATGGGAATCCGAACCGTGGGGATCTACTCGCGCATCGATGCCGATTCACTGCATGTCACCATGGCCGACGAAGCCATCTGCATCGGGGAGGCCGAACTGAGTGAAACCTACCTCAACATCCCCAAGATCATTGACATCGCCAAAGAGAAGGGGTGCGACGCCATCCATCCGGGATACGGCTTCCTGGCAGAAAATGCTGCATTCGTCAAAGCCTGCGACGATGCCGGGATCATATTTATCGGTCCCGATACACAATCGATGCATGTGATGGGCAACAAGATCGAAGCCCGGGCCTGGGCAAGGAAGAGCGGAGTGCCCATTACCGAAGGGGTAACGGGCGACAAGAAAGCCCTGATGGAAGCCGGCGAGAAGATCGGATTCCCCATACTGCTGAAGGCAGCTGCCGGAGGTGGTGGAAAAGGGATGACCATCGTAAGGGAAGCCGGAAAGCTTGAAGAAGCCCTGGAAGCGACAGCCCGGCAGGCGAAAGCCTATTTCGGGGATGAAACGGTCTACATCGAGAAATACCTGGAAGAGCCCCGCCACATCGAGATCCAGATCCTGGGCGACCTCCACGGAAATGTGATCCACCTTTTCGAGCGGGAGTGCTCCATCCAGCGCCGCTACCAGAAGATCATAGAAGAGTCACCATCAGCCACCCTTACGCCGAAAGTGCGGGCCAAGATGGGCGCTGCAGCGGTACAAATCGGGAAAGAGATCGGCTATTCAAGCGCCGGAACCATTGAATTCCTGGTCGACAAAAACCTGAATTTCTACTTCCTGGAGATGAATACCCGCATCCAGGTGGAGCATCCGGTCACCGAACTGGTCACCGGGGTGGACATCGTGGAGGAGCAGATCAGAATCGCCGAAGGGGAGCCGTTGCGCCTGAAACAGGAGGATATCCGTCAGCATGGTCACGCCATCGAGTGCCGGATCTATGCCGAAGACCCCGAGAACAACTTCCTCCCCTCTCCCGGCTTCATGACACTCTACTGCGAACCACAGGGAGATCATATCCGGATCGACACCGGTGTAACGCCCGGCACCGAAATCAAGAGCGCCTTCGACCCCATGATCAGCAAGCTGGTGGTGTGGGCCGAAACCCGCGACCAGGCAGCCCGGCGAATGAACGAAGCCCTGGCTTTCTATGGCATCCACGGCATCCGAACGAACATCAGCTATCTGAAGAAACTGATTGTTGGGGAGCCCTTCCTGAGCAACACCATCTCTACGAAGTTCTGTGACGAACACACCGACGAGATCGTGGCAGAGATCAAAGCCGAGAAAGCGGAGATCCCCCGGCATATCCTGCTGATCGGGTACCTTTTGCTGAGTCTGAAACATCCT
>JACZJJ010000040.1 GCA_014860625.1 Bacteroidales bacterium
GTTTTTTATTGTTTTCTCAATTGTTGTAGCTGCAGCGCTCATGCGATTACTACCGCACTGGCCTAACTTTACACCGGTGGCAGCCATGGCATTGTTTGCGGGAACCTATTTCGAGAGAAAGCAGTTTGCTTTCGCCATACCAATCGCTGCATTGTTTATCAGCGATCTCGTTCTGGGGTTTCACGCCCTCATGCCGGCTGTGTATCTGGGTTTCGTTATCACGGTAGTCATTGGAGCCACCATCCGAAAGCACGTCTCGGTGCGTAACATTGTGCTTGCCTCATTCGCCTCCACGGTTGTCTTCTTCCTGATAACCAACTTTGCGGCTTGGCTGGCATTTCCATTTTATCCCCATAATTTCATGGGATTGATGGAGAGTTACATGGCGGGACTTGTATTTTTTAACGATGGATCCCAGGGGATTTCATTCTTAATGAACGATTTGCTTGGGACATTCTTCTTCAGCGCAGTATTCTACGGAGCCTATTACCTGGCCCACATGCGGTTTCCGGTCATCGACCGGTCCAGGTTTTAGGAGAATAACTCCTCATCCCTCTCCATGAGAAGGATGGAATGTTGAGGGACAATAAAATACTTTTCAACATTGAACATGATTTCAATGGCTCCTTTCTGTAGAAATATGGCGAGGTCGCCGTTCTTTGCCTGCAGTGGAATGTATCGAACATTCTCTTCAGCATGTTTCCATGGTTTATGATCATCTTCAGCCGGGACAGGGATGGGATACCCCGGACCGTATTTCACAACAAAACCAGTCTGGATTTCCTTCGGTTTGGTTACTCATTGAGGAGGTTTTCTGATTTCCAAAGATATAAAATACGGAGGATTGAGGCTCTGTGAATTCAGTAAAATTGGGTATTTTTGTGCCGATGGGAGACATCATAAAATTATTATCCGAATCCGTAGCGAATCAGATCGCTGCAGGTGAAGTTGTCCAGAGACCGGCATCCGCAGTGAAAGAACTGATGGAGAATGCCGTTGATGCCGGTGCGACTGAGATCATGCTGATCATCAAGGATGCAGGGAAAACGATGATTCAGGTCGTTGACAATGGGTGTGGCATGTCGGATCGGGATGCCAGAATGTGTTTTGAGCGGCATGCGACCTCCAAAATAAAAAGTGCGAACGACCTGCTTGCAATACGTACGCTGGGCTTCCGTGGTGAAGCCCTTGCATCGATAGCCTCCATCTCCCAGGTTGAACTCAAATCAAAGCGAACGGAAGATGATATTGGCACCTCTATCCAGATTCATGGGTCAGAATTTATCTCTCAGGAAGCCGTTAGTTGCAGTGACGGGACTGCCGTGATTATCAAGAACCTCTTCTACAATGTACCTGCCAGAAGGAACTTCCTTAAGAGCAATACACTGGAGCTCAAATATATTATGGAGGAGTTTAACCGGGTCGCCCTGGTTCATCCGGATATCAGTTTCAAACTCTATAACCAGGATAAGATCCTCATCCAACTCTCTCCGTCCAATCTGAAACAACGCCTGGTAGCCTTATTAGGGAGTTCATACAACCAACGGCTGATCCCGGTTCAACAGGAATCCAATCTTGTCAATCTCACCGGATTCATAGGTAAACCTGAATTTGCCAGAAAAACGCGGGGAGAGCAATACTTCTTCGCCAATGGCCGGTTCATCAAAAACCCATACCTGAACCATGCCGTTGAAAATGCCTTTCAGGAACTGATCATGAAGGATACATTTCCTACTTATTTCATCTATCTTGAAGTCGATCCTTCTTCTATTGATGTGAACATTCATCCTACAAAGACGGAGATCAACTTCCAGGATGCCAAAAGTATTTACGCCATCCTTAATGCTGCGATCAAGCAATCAATCGGTCGCTATAACCTCACTCCGGCACTCGATTTCGAAACTGAGAAATCCCTCGATCTGCCTCCGCTTCCGAAAGACCATCCGATTACCCCTCCTACAATCCGGATAAACCCCGAATACAACCCGTTTGAAAAGCAAACCAGGCCTCAAATGGAGTTTAACTACAAGGTATCCGGAAGTGAAAGAGGTGTTCAATGGCAGCAGTTGTATGACCCTTTGAAAGAGATTCATCCGCGGCAAATAGAGGTTCCTGATCTGGAAGAATCTGTTTACCCGATCATTCAGGTTGAGAATAAATTTCTGGTTACCCAGATTCAGCAAGGGGTTGTAATCGTTGACCAGCAGGCTGCACACGAGAGGATTCTGTATGAAAAATTCATTCAACAGGAGAAAAACGGATCGGATGGTGCACAAAAACTCCTGTTGCCCCTCACAATACAGCTCTCCCCCGATGATTCACAAATGATCCTGGATCTATCCGATTCGCTTTCACAAGCCGGCTTTGACGTCTCTGAATTCGGAAAAAATACGTTTGTTGTCCATTCTGCTCCTTCCGGAGTTGAATCGTCTGAGATCCAGCTTCTGATTGAAGGCATCCTGGAAGCCTACAAGAGCGAAACCGATGGATTTAAAAATAAAGGGGCCCATCAACTGGCACGAACAATGGCACGCAGGCTTTCTATCAAGCACGGCAGGCACCTGAATCCACGTGAGTCATCAGCTCTCTTCAGTGATCTGTTGAGATGTGCGGCACCTGATATCACTCCGGAGGGAAAGCCTACGATGTACCTGCTGGACTTTGATGAACTTGGCAAAAAATTTAAGCACACAACCTGACCTATATGAACTCCAACCAATACAGTCCTACCGGCTTTAAAGTCCTCCCGCCAGTCGTTAAAAATCTGCTGATTATCAATGGGCTATTCTACCTTGCAACGTTGTCGTTTGAGAGCGCTTTCGGGATCGATCTGGTGAGATTTCTCGGACTGTACTATGTTGAATCGGAATACTTTCAGCCATACCAGTTTGTAACCTATATGTTCCTGCATGCCAATTTCGGACATATCCTGTGGAACATGTTCGCGCTATGGATGTTCGGATATCTTATTGAGAACGTTTGGGGTTCAAAACGGTTTCTTACCTATTACATGGTAACCGGTATCGGAGCTGCCATCATCCAGACCCTGATCAACTGGTGGAATTTTTCTTCGATTCAGCATGAAGCCCTTCTTTTTGCCGATCAACCCACCGTTGATGCGTTTGTTCTGTTTGTCAAGTCGAATTTTCCGAGTTATTACGAATACCATGATGTGATCCGAAACTTTATCTCGGAGTGGACACTCAATCCCGGAAACCCCTCTTACGCAGGACAATCCGTTGACTATACAAACCAGTTGATTCAGCTCCAGATGAATGTTCCCACGATTGGGGCATCCGGAGCTGTTTACGGGATTCTACTGGCATTTGGCATGATGTTTCCAAATATGCTTGTCTATGTTTACTTCCTTTTCCCCATCAAAGCAAAATGGATCGTGATCATATACGGAGCCTTGGAGCTTTTCTCGGGCATATCCAATAATCCGAGTGATAACGTCGCTCACTTCGCTCATCTGGGCGGTATGATCTTTGGATTTTTTATGATCTACTTTTGGAAAAAAAGAGCAACTTTGTAACGAACTATCTCTTGAAAATGAATATGAACCAACCACCATTTAACCCGATTTCTGATGCACGGAACTTTTTCAGGTCAAAATCGGCTCTTACCTATTTGGTGATCATCAATATTTCGGTATGGATATTTATCCAGATATTCCGTGTTCTGGCTTTCCTTTTTGACACGCCGGATTCATCCTCTGCCTTTTCGTCTGTGGTGGACCACCTGGCAGTCCCTGCCTCTTTTTCCCTGCTTATACAACAGCCCTGGACACTTTTCACTTACATGTTCCTTCATGTCGGTATCTGGCATATTCTTTTTAACATGTTATGGCTCTTCTGGTTCGGCCGGATTTTCCTGGAGTATCTGACAGAGAAACAGATGTTCTGGGTATATATCCTGGGCGGACTTGCAGGAGCTGTTGCATACATCACTGCTTACAATGTCTTCCCGGTGTTTGGCCCCACGATCCTTAACTCATACACGTTGGGCGCTTCAGCATCGGTTATGGCGATCGTGACGGCCATTGCATTTTATGTGCCAAATTATACCCTCTACCTGCTTTTTTTCGGCAGGGTAAAAATCATCTATATTGCGATAGCGCTTTTTGTTCTTGATTTCTTCACCATCCCCGGTGGAAATGCAGGAGGCCAGATTGCCCACATTGGTGGAGCTCTCCTGGGATATCTCTTTATTAAATCCCTCAAGCCTTCGGCTATATCATCATATAAAGACAGAAGCTCATTGATGGGGTGGATCTTGCGCATGTTCACTACCAGAAAAAGTCATTCTAACAGCAGCCGTACTCCGCGAAGACCTGTTACGGATGAAGAATTCAACCGACAGAAGGCACAGCAACAAAAACGAATTGATACGATCCTAGACAAGATATCCAAGGGCGGGTATGACAGCCTGACCAGGGAAGAGAAAGAGTTTCTGTTCAAGTCGTCCGGAAAATACTGACTCGCAGAATGGGAAACAAACGAAAAATTTCTGGTCGATTCTGGATCAGCATTTTGCTGATATTTAATCTTTTAGCTGTCATATCTATCCTTTGCTCCTATGGCTCTCGTTACATTGATCCGCGCGACGCATGGATGATTGCTCTTTTCGGACTGCTTTATCCCTATATCCTCATTGTCAATATCTGCTTCTTTGTCCTTTGGCTGTTTATCAGGCTTAGATATGCATGGATATCACTCATTTCGATCCTAATCGGTTGGCCTCAGCTGAATGCGATGATCACTTTACCTTCTGATAACCCCGTTCTTCTCCCAGGCCAGAATATCAACCTGACAACATGGAATGTTCATGGTTTTGCAGGACAAATGAATGTGAGAGGCGATGTCAGAGCTGAAATTATTGAATACCTAACCGAAGAGAACCCGGATGTATTGTGCATGCAGGAAGTTCGTATTTATGAAGCTGACTTTAATCCTGTTCTTCACAGGATGTCGAGGGCCTGGGGATTACCCTATCTTTATGCCAAGGATTATTATAACCAGGATGAAGAAAGCGGATTTAACGGAGTTGTCACCTATTCCCGTTATCCTATCATCAGTGCAGGTTACCTGGGGCATCAGTCGAAAAAATGTTTCGGATTATACACTGACATTGGTTTTGAACATGATACGGTCAGGATATTCAATGTCCACCTTGCCTCAGTACGTCTTGGTCAGAACGATGTGAATTTTTACTATCAGCTGAAAAAAACGAAGACGGAGAACATGAACTTTAAAGCAGGTATCTTCAGTATTCTCAGAAAGTTGAAAATTGCGTTTATCACCCGGGCAAAAGAGACCGACATTCTTCTTGAAGCCATTCGCCAGTCTCCTTATCCCATATTGGTTTGCGGTGACATGAATGATTCCCCGTTCTCGTATACGTACAGGGAATTAACGTTATCACTTACAGATTCTTACAGAGTTGCAGGAGAAGGTTTTTTTGGCAGTACATACGACGGAGCCATGCCAAATTACAGGATCGATTTCATCCTTTATGACAACCACTTCAAGGCATTTTCCTATAACAAATCGGACGTTACTTTTTCGGATCATTACCCGGTTTCGGGGCTTATCATGATAGCCAACTAATCGAATGGAGTTTTGCCTTACCAGTGAATTTCAACCTACCGGAGACCAGCCTGAAGCAATCAGGCAATTGGTTGAAGGATTGGAGCGTGGCGACGACTGCCAGGTCCTGCTTGGCGTGACAGGGTCGGGAAAGACCTATACCATAGCCAATGTCATTCAGGAGGTCAAGCGCCCTACATTGGTTCTGAGTCATAACAAGACACTTGCAGCACAGCTCTATGGAGAGTTTAAGCAGTTTTTTCCTGACAATGCCGTGGAATTCTTTGTATCCTATTATGACTACTACCAACCGGAAGCCTATATTCCTGTTACAAATACCTACATTGAGAAAGATCTTTCTATCAATGAAGAGATAGAAAAACTTCGGCTTAGTACCTCTTCTTCGCTTTTATCAGGGCGTCGTGACGTGATTGTCGTCTCATCAGTTTCGTGTATTTACGGCATCGGAAATCCGGATGACTTTGCCAGCAATGTCATCCGGATCAACCAAAAAGAACATATCAGCCGGAACAAGTTCTTGCTCTCACTCGTAAACAGCCTCTATTCCAGGACGGAGAGCGACTTTACCCGTGGCCGTTTCAGGGTTCGGGGGGATACGGTAGATATTTTCCCTGCCTACCTTGATTTTGCCTACCGAATCATTTTCTGGGACGATGAAGTGGAAACTCTGGAGTCATTTGATCCTGTTTCGGGCCGAAAATTGGATCAGCACACCTTCCTGAATATCTATCCCGCCAATATTTTTGTCACCTCTCCGGATAAGATGAAGAGTGCATTGACTGATATCCAGGATGATCTGATAAAGCAGTGCGCTTATTTCAGGGAAAGCGGAAAAGAATTTGAAGCCAAACGCCTGGAGGAACGTGTATCTTATGATATCGAGATGATGCGGGAACTGGGATACTGCTCGGGAATTGAAAACTATTCCCGTTATTTTGATGGCCGTAAATCCGGTTCACGTCCCTTCTGTCTTCTCGATTACTTCCCTGATGATTTCCTGATGGTTGTTGACGAAAGCCATGTAACCATGCCGCAGATCCGGGCGATGTACGGTGGGGACAGGTCAAGGAAACAAACTCTTGTGGAATACGGGTTCAGGTTGCCTTCAGCCATGGATAACCGTCCGCTCAAATTCGATGAATTTGAGGCTATGACTACCCAGCTGCTTTTCGTTAGTGCGACTCCAGCGGACTATGAATTGCAACGATCTCAGGGAGTGGTTGTTGAGCAGGTGATCAGACCGACGGGCTTACTTGATCCCCAGGTGGTAGTCAAGCCTAGCCAAAACCAGATTGACGACTTGTTGGAAGAGATTAACCTCAGGGCAGAGAAGAATGAGCGCGTGCTGGTAACCACGCTGACAAAGCGCATGGCTGAAGAGCTGACGAAATACTTTACCCGGATTTACATCAACACCCGGTATATCCATTCTGATGTGGACACGCTGGAACGGGTGGAGATTTTGCGTGACCTGAGAATGGGGAAATTCGATGTACTGGTGGGTGTTAACCTGTTGCGTGAAGGACTCGATTTGCCTGAAGTATCCCTGGTCGCTATCCTGGATGCGGATAAAGAGGGATTTTTGCGATCTGAACGATCTCTCACGCAAACAGCAGGCCGGGCAGCTCGGAACATAAACAGCATGGTGATCATGTATGCAGACAAGGTAACTGTTTCGATGCAGCGGATGATGGATGAGACGAACCGCCGAAGGCTCAAGCAAATAGAATATAATACAAAGCATAACATAACTCCAACGCAAATCGTTAAAAGCACTCATGAAATCCTTGGTCAGACGGCAATTGCAGGCTCAAAAGGAGATATCCGCAGAGCCTATCACGATTCCTCATCAGTGGGTGCTGCAGCTGATCCTCTCATTGCCTACCTTTCCAAGGAGAAACTTCAAAAGTTATTAACAACGACACGGAAAGCCATGGAGGAGGCCGTGAAAGAGCTTGATTTTATTGAGGCGGCCCGATTAAGGGATGATGTAGTCCAGATTCAGCAACACCTTGACACAAAATAACATGATTGGAATCGCAACGAGCCTGGTCAATAACTTTTGATATTTGTTAATATCTATTTTCTTCGTTTTATCTTATTTCTAATATATTTGTTCAAAAATAAAGGTCTTTAATGAAGAAGAAGATCCTAGCAATTGATGATGAAAAGAGTATTCGATTTATCATCGAAAATACATTCAATAAAGATTTTGATGTAGCGACCATGTCCAATGGCATGGATGCACTTTTCTACTTACAATCGGGTAACATTCCTGACGTGATTATTTGTGACCTGGAGATGCCTGTTTTAAATGGAATTGAATTCGTTAAACGTCTGCGTGAAAGTGGGTTTTTTGAAGACATCCCTCTGATCATGTTATCGGGGAAAGAGGAGAGTGCTGAAAAGATCAGATGCTTTGAGATGGGAGCTGACGATTATGTTCTAAAGCCTTTTAATCCTCGAGAACTACTTGCACGTATCAAACGTCGACTCGAAAATATTAATTGTACTTACAACAACGAATGAGCTTGAGGACTATGGAGGAAACTCCGGTAAAAAAGTTAGACATTTTATTCATTGGCAATGATAAGGCCACTCTCAAATCCTTCCAGGAAAGTGACCTTTTTAACACAACCATTATGCCCAATGGCCTTTCTGCGATGTACTGGTTGACAGATCATGAATTTAGGTTGTTTAATTTTGATACCAACGCTGAACAGGCTCCTCTTTATCGTGAAACAAAAGTGATAGATGCAATCCTTTGTGAGGCAAAGCTTCCCGGAATGAAAGGGCTTGCATTGTATCGTAAACTTAGACTTCATAACATCTATACAAAGATTCCATTTATCCTTTTGGCGCTTTGTCGTGAAGCAGATATTTCGGAAGAGGCAATGGATGTTGGTGTCGACGACTATTACCATTGCCGGTATACACCGGAGAGAATTTATAACCGAATTCTTTTTCTTAAAATATTTAAGGCGGAATTTGTTGTAAAATCATTTGAATCCCTTATCGACCGCGATCTTGCTGCATACAAAACACCCCTGTTGAAAAGAAGTTTCGATATTCTTGTCGCCCTGTTCGCTTTGATTCTATTATCACCTGTAATCCTGTTTACTATGCTTGCCATCCGTTTGGAATCAAGAGGGAAAGTATATTACTTCTCAAAACGTGTTGGGGCTAATTATAAGATATTCAACTTTTACAAATTCCGTTCGATGTACCATGATGCAGATAAGCGGCTTAAAGAGGTGGCTCATCTTAACCAATATTTAACGGATACTGTTGAAGAATCCTGTGTTGCATGCGCCAAATTACCCGAAGGAGAAAATTGCTCACCAATGGTCTATTATGATGGAGAAGAGATTTGCGAACGATTGGCAAATATGCGGAAAAGTGCCCGCAAAGCTTTTTTGAAAATTGTCAATGATCCACGGATTACAAATGTGGGAAAATTTATTCGAAGAACAAGTATTGATGAACTCCCTCAATTGTTCAACGTATTGAAAGGAGATATGTCGATTGTCGGGAACCGCCCTCTACCATTAAATGAAGCAGAAGCGCTTACCAAGAAGAAATGGAGTCGCAGGTTTAAGGTATCAGCTGGGCTAACCGGGTTATGGCAGATAAAGAAACGTGGAAAGGGTGGTTCTATGTCAGAAGAGGAACGTTTTACGATTGATAATTACTATGCAGAGCATAATTCGTTTTGGGGAGATCTCGGCATCATCTTCAAAACATTCGGAGCGCTCTTTCAAAAAGAAAATGTGTAAAAATCAGCAATGGTGAAGGATATCAGAATCACGACAATCGGTTTATTCATTTTCTGCATTGCTTTTGCTGTATCGACATTCGGACAGGAGCGGGATACCCTCTTTGTTTTCAACCCGATCGTTGACGATATTACACTTCGTATCCCTCCCCTGGATGACTTGATAGACTCTGCTATTGTGCATTCACCCTCTATCGCTTCAGTTGATGCCGAGATCTATATCAGGAAATACGGAATCAAATCGGCACGGCGTGATATTATGCAAAACTTTTATTTGGATGCCGGCCTTGACGTTACATACCTCGATGGATTAACGAATAACGCAACAAACTTAGGTGATATTAATTCAGTGCTCACCAATCAGAATAATTCCGGTTATGCTGCAGGCATTTCTATTCGGATGCCACTTGACGACCTTATGGATCACCGAAACAGGGTAAAAACTGCCACCAAATTTATGGAACAAGCTTACTCAGAACGTGATATTCAGATCCGGCTAGTCAGAAGAGATATCATTGAGCAATATAACAGGTTAATCATTAATCAAAAGATTCTGAAGATTGCCAACGACAACCAGATTTTTATGTCACTCCAGATGGCCATGGCTGAGAAGGAGTTTTTAAACGGCCAACTAAGTCTTTATGACCTAGCAAGACTTAATGAAATGAACCGAAAAGCAGTAACAGATTTTGAAGATTCCCGCAATGAATTCTACAACGCCTATATGATTTTACAGGAGATTGTTGGAATTAGATTTAACGTGATAAACAACATCGAATAGTGAAGCTAATTCACCTAATAAAATTATTACAGCGATATATCATTCTGATTATCCTGGTCCCTCTCTTTTTAGCTGCAATGGTCTATCTATTTACCAGAAAACAGGCCAATAATTATCTATCAGAGACAACTATTTACACAGGTATAACTTCAGGATATTCAGTAAACCAGGAAGCACGGGTTGATAACTTTGTTAGCGTTACTGCCTATGATAACCTCATCAACCTGATCAAATCAAGGAAAACTTTGGAAGAGGTTTCTGTGAGGCTGCTGGCTCAGCACCTGATGCTGGATCACTATGACCCCAAATATATCCAACAGGAAAATTTCGAGGAGTTGCTGGTCGAAGTTCCTCCTGATGTAGTTCAAATTGTGAGGAAATATAAACGAAACCAAAAGCAACAACAACAATTTTACCGTCCTCCTCAAAAAACATCCTATTTTGAAGAAGACAACAGCGAAAATCCATCGGCCTCCCCTACTGTGAGAGATGGTGGATACCAAACCGATCCGGGGAAAGAGATTTCTAAGGGTTCCCATTTTGTGAAACGCGGAGAAACCATGTATTCTATCGCGAAAAAGTATCGGGTTAGTATTGAGGATCTGATGAGGTTGAATAACCTTGATTCATATGAACTTGCAGAAGGTCAGGGAATTAGGGTCAACGACAACTTTTCACCATCCACAACTGCTGACTATCCATATCCTGCCCCGGTCAGAGCAGGTGGAATTGATACTGTTTTTGGAGATGACTATGCCAGGGATGATGATACTACTCCTCTGATTACCAAGCAGTGGATCAGTATTGAGCCTGTTCATCAAGAAAGATATGATACTGCTACTCCTTACGAACGATGTGTCAGAGAATTGATGGATTATGGGAACTCTAATGATTATAACTACATTTACAAACTCTGGAGTTCTAACAATAAATTCTATAGTATTGAGGCACTCAACGCAGTTAATGTCACCCGGATTCTGAGCAGCGACCTTATAACTGTTCAATATACAAATCCTGACCCAGGTATTTGCCAGCAGACCCTTATCATCCTCACCCAGGTTTTCATCAATAGCTATAAAGAACTTCGGCAGCACCAAACAGATGCTGTTGTCGCCTATTTCAAGCGGCAGCTGGAAGAAGCAATGAGGAAATTAAAGAAAGCCGAATACGATCTTTTGGTATTTAATGAAAAGAATAAGATAATAAATTACTATGAGCAAACGAAAGCAATAGCTGGATGGAAAGAGCAAATTGATGAAAATTACTCCGATGCCCAGATTGCTTATGCCTCAGCTGACGCAGCAATAACAATTATTGAGAAAAAGTTAGAGTCTCATGCTAAGCTTACATTGAATACAAATGCGATCCTTGAACTTCGCTCCGAACTTGCTAATTTAACGATGCAGATTGTCAACATAGAGATTGATCTTGGCAATGATTCTGCAACTATAAAACAGCTAGCAGATTTAAAAATACATGCTGATTATCTGAAAAAAGAGATTAGAAAAAACCTGGACGACCTATATGTCATAAACAATAGTGTGGAGGGCCTCCCTGTTGCTGATCTGCTGAATGCCTGGCTTACGAATGTGATTGCTTATGAAGAGAGTAAAGCTGCCTTCCGCGTCCTGACTCAAAGGCGAAAAGATTTCCAGGGCTATTATGAAATTTTTGCACCATTGGGGGCAGAATTAAAGCGTATCGAAAGGCTAATTGGCGTTACCGAAGAGGAATTCCTGCAACTTCTCCATGATCTAAACCTGGCAAAACTCCGGCAACAAGATGACGAGATGTCAACTAATTTAAAAGTAGTTGACCCACCTTATTATCCTTTGAAGCCATTAAAATCAAAAGCCATGTTTCTGGTGATTATTGCAGCTTTTATTGGACTCATGCTTATTCTTGCTATCCTAATTGCGATGGAGTATTTTGATACGACCATTAAAACAATGGAACGAGCTGAAAAATTACTCAAATTGAAGGTTGCAGGGATCTATCCCCATATCTCACGAAAACTCCAATCAGCTGACATGGAATTCATTGTACCCAGGCTGGTAGAAATGATGGTACAGAATATCTCACTCGCTGTAAAGACGCAAAAAGAGGAGAATAAAAAACCCATCATGATTCTCCTTTTCAGCATGCTTGATGAAGAAGGGAAGACAACCATTGGAAGAGAACTTTGCAACAAATTGCAAACCTTCGGTGAGAAAGTTCTATATCTAAACTATTACCGCGTAGATACTGAAAGCACCTCTCCCTATTTTGAAGATCCTTCACAACCAACAATAACTGATGTCGAAATTCAATATGAAGTCAGGAATACCTTTTTTGAGACACAGAATCTGGAAGAGTTGATACCCGGCCTCGACATATACAAACAATCAGAGTACGATCTTATTTTTGTCGAAGTTCCATCTCTTATTAATAATCCCTATCCAATTGAATTTGTCAATACATTCGACCTTGCACTGTTGGTTGTAAGAGCAAACCGCTCCTGGAAAGAAGCAGATATCGTTATCCTTGATTCAGTCAAATCTTTGTGCAAACAAGAACCGCAGATTATTCTGAATGGAGTAGAACTTTATTTCCTGGATTCAGTTTTCGGTGAAGTCCCGAAACCCAGATCCGAGTTTCGACGTATGATAACCAGAATACTTCTTTTCCGCTTTCGTGAAAAGAGTAGGGTTTGATCCTCCATCTTAACCCGCTTGCCTGTTTATGTTCAATGCGATAAGGAAAATAATCAAAAATAAAAATTTCCTTTCTTTGATGGGGAATGTCATTACGGCATCTCTTGGATTCCTTACTTTCTTTGTTCTAGTGAGAAGTATTGAGCAGGACCCCTTCGGGGAATGGGTTCTCTTTATCACTGCGGCTACTCTAATAGATCTCCTGCGGTTTGGAATCACACGGGTAGGACTAACCCGCTTCCTATCCGGCGCCAAGCCTGATGAAAGAAAACACTTCATCGGATCCAGTTGGTTGATCGGGTTGGTGAGTATCGCGGTAATGGCGTTTCTACTCTACCCTTTGGTATTAATATTTCCTGAGACGATAAAAAATTCAGGATTTAACCTTTTCTTTATCTGGTATGTCCCTCTGGCACTATCCAATCTTCCTTGGGGAAACGCAACTTCAATTTTACAGGCAGATGAAGAATTTGATAAGATTCTGCTTGTAAGATTTATAAATACCGGGAGTTTTTTACTTTTTCTGGTACTTAATTACTACATCTGGAGGGTGAGTGTAGAATGGATTGTCATCTGGAATATCCTTACCAATGTACTTACCTCCATCATGTGTACTGCATTTAACTGGGATGGATCCTGGTATATATTTCAAGCCAGAAGATACACAACCAAAATTACACTCAATTTCGGAAAATATTCGATGGGAACTTCTATAGGAAGTAGCTTATTAAAAAGTGCCGATGCTTTTATCATTGGTCTTAGCCCATTCCTGGGTACAACCGGCGTCGCTCTCTATAGTATTCCAATCAAGTTCACAGAAGCCATAGAAATTATCATTCGCAGTTTCGGTGCCACCTCATTTCCCAAGTTATCTAAATTTAGTATTGAAGGGAATATCCCTGAGTTCCGCCGGGTTCTCTACCAATACGCAGGATTTCTTACGTATCTCCTGATTCCCATTGCTATTATCAGCGCCTTCTTTGCCAAGGATTTTGTGATAATTCTGGGGGGAAAACAGTACAAGGATGTTGCCGATGGATTGGCTATAGTTATGCAGATGTTTATTATATTTTCGCTGTTATTACCTATTGACCGGTTCACGGGAATTGGCTTGGACGCGATCAACAAACCTGATAAAAATTTTTATAAGACCCTGATAATGACATCAACAAATATTGTTGGGGATCTTATTGCTGTATTTCTGGTGCATTGGCTGTTCCCTTCATTAAGTATGGTGACCATTCTGATATTCATTTCCATTGGGTCTATCGGGTTCGAGATTATGGGAGTTGTATTTGGCTTTTATTATTTGAACAAAGAGGTTCCTCTCAAATTTTTCTCTATTTTTACAGAAGGTTTGGTTGTTTATAGAGATCTATATCAAAAGGCGCTTGAATTTATAAGAAAATAAGTGCCGTAACACATTAGAGACTACAACGATTATATTTTGAAATGCAGGATCCATTCACTTCAAAAACAGGTGCATACAGGATTTCTTATCCGTTAGTTTCATTCTTGCTATTTCTCTCTTTGGTTGGAGTCGGCTACTTTATTGCCGATATGGGCATTATTGCCGTCGCTGCCCTCCTGATTCTTCCATTTGGATTCTTTTTTTTAGTAAAAATATTTGAAAATCCTGTATACTCTTTTTTTAGCGTCTATATTGCCAATTTCACTGTTCTTGGTATCAATAGATATATCATGGACGCCCCATTAGGGCTAACTGTTGATGCATTACTAGCACTTACTTACGTTACCGTTTTCTTTCACTATTTCTATAAACAATTTGATTGGAGTAAGCTCAATAACATGGTTGTAATTGCAGCAGTAATTTGGGCTTCATATGGAATTCTTCAGCTTTTCAATCCTATTGTCGTAAGCCGTTTTGCATGGCTTTACAGTGCAAGAGGTGCATCTTTATACATGCTATTGACTGTTATGCTTGTTTTTATCTTGATGGATAAGTACAAATACTTCAAGACTTTTTTGTACCTATGGGCCTTTTTTGAGATGGCGGGCGCTTTGAAAGCTATGGTTCAAATATATGTTGGCCTTGATCCATATGAAAAATATTGGCTCAATGTTGTTGGATACTCAACCCACGTAATGTTTGGGCAACTTCGTGCATTCTCGTTTTTCACTGATGCAGGACAATTCGGAGCATCCCAGGCCCATACAGCAATGGTAGCCGCAATTATAGTTATCTCAACGAAAAGCAATATGGAAAGAGTTTTCTTTTTCCTTACTGCTGTCCTCTGTTTTTGGGGTATGCTCCTTTCAGGTACCCGAGGTGTATGGGGGGTTATTGGTGGAGCCGGAGCATTTTACCTTGCTACAACACGTAACTATAGACTCTTTATATTTGGTGCTATTTCTGGGATTTTGGTATTTTCATTTTTCCGATACACATATATCGGATCAGGAATTTATTTTGTAAATCGAATGCGTACAGCATTTGACCCAAAAAATCCATCGCTTATCATGCGCCTGGAAAATAGGGCTAAATTGAGGCCATATCTGGCAACTCGTCCGTTTGGAGGGGGGATTGGTAATGCCGGAACGAAAGCAAAGGTATATGCCCCAAATGCTTTTTTATCAAATATTGCAACAGATAGCTGGTATGTAGAAATATGGGCAGAACAGGGCGTGGTTGGACTGGCTCTTCATCTCGCCCTGGTAAGCATGATTTTAATAAAGGGATCGTATATCTCAATGTTCCGAATACGGGATCCAGCTCTTCAGGGAAAAATGGCGGCAATTCTGAGTGGAATTTTTGGTATTATGGTTTCCAGTTATGGGAATGGTGTATTCGGTCAGATGCCTACCGGACTTGTTGTATACTCTTGTATGGCGTTTGCTTTTATGGGACCTCAGTTCGATGCGGAGATCCAAGAAAAAACTCTAAAGAAATAACTTATCAACCATATGATTCTTATTTATAAGACATGACAAAAATTTTAGGAATATCAGCGTTCTATCACGACTCGGCTGCAGCTATCGTGGAAGATGGGAAGATACTGGCTGCAGCACAGGAAGAAAGGTTTACCCGTAAAAAACATACGCCTGATTTCCCTGTAAAAGCCATTCAGTATTGCCTCGAATTTACAGGATTTTCCATTGACGAACTGGATGCAATTGTTTTCTACGACAAACCTTTATTGAAATTTGAAAGACTTCTTGAGACATATTATGCATTTGCCCCACGGGGTTTGGTCTCCTTTTTAACAGCTATTCCGGTTTGGATCAAAGAGAAGATATTTCTAAAAAAAATAATCTATGAGGCACTCCGGGATGTTCAGGAATACGACAAGAAGAAAGTAAAATTACTCTTCCCCGAGCATCACTTATCTCATGCTGCCAGCGCTTTTTATCCCTCCCCTTTCAAATCTTCCGCTATCCTTACGATTGATGGTGTTGGTGAATGGGCCACTGCATCAATTTGCCATGGTGATGGAGCCTCTCTTATGTTGATGAAGGAAATGAAATTCCCCCATTCCGTTGGCTTACTCTATTCTGCGTTTACATATTATATAGGGTTCTCAGTCAATTCAGGAGAGTATAAACTGATGGGCCTTGCCCCATATGGAAATCCCGATTCTGAGCGGACGAAAAAATACGTCAGCCTTATCAAAGACCACCTGGTTGACATCAAAGATGACGGATCTATCTGGTTGAATCAGAAGTACTTCAAATACGCCACCGGATTAAAAATGGTAGATGAGAAGAGATGGGAAAAATTATTTGGTATCCCATGTCGAAAACCGGAATCCAATCTTGAACAACAACATTGCGATATGGCTTTTGCTATTCAACAGGTTACGGAAGAGATTGTGATGAAAATGGCAGCTGAAGCAAAGCGACTGACAAATTGTGATTACCTGTGTATGGCCGGAGGTGTTGCACTTAATTGTGTTGCCAATGGAAAACTGCTGAAATCAGGAATGTTCAAAGAGATTTTCATTCAGCCTGCAGCAGGCGATGCCGGTGGGGCTCTTGGCGCCGCCCTGGCTGTAAATTACCTCTATTTTGACCAGCACCGTGATGTGATTCCTGGTACAGACTCCATGCAAGGAGCCTACCTCGGACCTGACTTTTCAGATAAAGAGATAGAACTGATGAGCAGGAAGTACAAAGCTCCTTTTCATAAGTATGACAGCTTTGATGAGCTTGCCATACATACCGCCGATTTACTGGCAGAAGGGAATGTTGTAGGTTGGTTCCAAGGCCGGATGGAATTTGGTCCACGAGCACTCGGGAACCGCAGTATCCTTGGAGATGCCAGGAATACAGAGATGCAGAAGAAACTCAATTTAAAGATAAAATACCGGGAAGGTTTCAGGCCTTTTGCACCATCAGTACTGATTGAAAGCAATAACGACTTTTTCGATCTTTCTGCCGCCTCACCCTATATGCTCTTGATTGCCGACGTACAGAAAAACAGACGAAAGGAACTTCCTGCAAATTACAATGAAATGCCACTCTGGGAGAAACTTTACCACCTTAGAAGTGATATCCAGTCGGTGACTCACCTCGATTTCTCAGCAAGGATCCAAACAGTTCATAAAGAAACAAACCCAAGGTACTGGGAATTGATCAATGCCTTTAAAAACAAGACCGGGTATGGTGTGATTGTAAATACAAGCTTCAATGTAAGAGGAGAACCAATTGTTTGCACACCCGAAGACGCATATAAATGTTTTATGAGAACAGAAATGGACTATCTGGTTGCCGGTGATTACTTCTATATTAAAACAGAACAACCTGATTGGCAAAATCGTGAGAAGTGGATGGAGAAATTCAAACTAGATTAACACCTATGAGAACTAGATCTAAATTCATCTACAGGATTATTCTTATCCTGACACTCTTTCTTGTTATTTTCTTTTTACCTCGGGTTGCTTATGATTACAATCCTGCTTTTCATACAGTCACCATTGTCATGACCTTCATCAGGATTTCTCTTATTTTTGTCTTTATCATTGAAATCACCCGTTTCATTAACGATTATGTAATTAAACCAAACCTTTCAAATTGGCTAAAAAATATCACTTCCTTGGTCTATATTTTGGCTGTCGTGTTCATGGTTTTTGAAGGCGTATTTATGTTTGTTCCACGAAGTCATTACGCAGGGATTCCTCTTTGTTCTAAAATCTGGTTTTTCAAATACTGGAACCCGATAAATGCATATGGGTTCAGGGATAAAGAAGTGAATTCAGGTGAAAACAAGAACATTATTTTTATTGGGGATTCCTATACTGCAGGCCACGGACTTAAAGATATTAATAGTCGGTTCTCCAATATTCTGGAAGCGAATCTAGCTTCCCATTATCCTGACGTACAAGCTATTAATCTTGGTGTGAACGGTGCCGACACCAAAGATGAATACAATATAATCTGGCAGTTTGTTAAGGATTCAGGGGAAAAACCTTCATTTCTAATTTTGCAGTATTTCGGAAACGATATCGAAAAAGTCGCAAGAACCAATGGGTTGCCGTTCTTTGGTTTTTCACCCTATACGGATGTCCCTCCCGCCATGAAGCAAATCGTACAAAGTTCCTATTTCCTGAACTATATATACTGGGTTTTTCCTCATGGAGATGCAAAGACTTACATTGACTTCATGCATAGTGCCTACAACAATGAACAAGTTTTATCCCAACACCTGTCTGACCTAAAACTTGTTATTGATTACGCTCACAGGGATTCCATCCCCCTGCTCGTATTGATATTTCCTTTTTTGCAGGATATCCCTTTCAGTGAAGAGCTGTACATCGAAAAAATTTCAAACTACCTTGACATGCAGCAAGTTAACTATATCGACATTTCAAAACTCGTCCTTGACCTTCCTGTTAATGAACGTGTGGTCAATAATAACGACGCTCATCCCAGTATACTTGTCAATCAACGCGTTGCTGATGCAATTGAAACCTATATAAACAACAATAAAATTCTTTGACTATGGAATTCCTGAAAGACTTATGGGCATTTTTCAAAGAGCGCAAGAAATGGTGGTTACTTCCAATAGTAATCGTCCTGTTACTGCTCGGGATCCTGCTAATTTTTGGTGGCAGCACAGCCATTGCACCATTCATCTATACTCTCTTCTAACCAAGTATCTCCTATGAAAAATAGACAAAAGCAACTGGAAACCACCTTAGTGATAGCTATGGGATTTCTGGCCCTATATTTTATATTCCATATACAATGGTTTCTTATCGTCTCATTGACGGTGGGAGTGGTCGGTATTTTCTCTTCTTTCCTCGCCGGATGGATCACTTGGTTTTGGGATAACCTTGCAAAGGGATTAAATCTCGTGATTCCGAAGATTCTACTGGGAGTAACGTACTATTTCATGTTGTTTCCACTGGCTGTGTTATCGAAACTAAGCAATAAGGATCCTTTACTCCTATCCCGAAAGCACCATACCTATTTCGTGACGAGGAATATCAATTTTGATAAAGCTAGTTTCGAAAAATCTTGGTAACTAAATAGTTATCTGATTATCTGCCTCACAGACTCAAAAGCCTCTGCATATTTGCAGTTTGACTGGCTTCCTCTGAATTCAGCGAGGGATCTCATTCCCAACATGATCTTATTGTCATATCTTCCAACCACCTGCGACTCATGTGCCAGGGAGGCCTCCTCCTTGATGTGGTAAAAATCCGATATATCCACAAAATAGTTAACCTCAGAAAAAATCTTCCCTACCCTGGGAAATGGCACCTGCTCGTAAAGCAGGATCTTATCCACATGCCTTGCAGCAGCAAATACACTTTTCAGTGTATTGATATGGTCCTGATGAGAATCACCGTTCCAATGGGTATATATGATATTGATTTTCCGTGCTTTGATGATCCGTTCGATGGCAAAGATTGTTTCTCTGTCGAAGGGCACCTGTTGGTCAAGAAATTCCTCAATGATTACATCGCAGCCCAGAATGCGGGCAGCCTCCCTCGCTTCCTTTCTTCTTGTCTCTTTTGCCGGCACCACCTCATTTTCTAAATTCAGGGCGTCACTGGCACTCATATGGAGAATCGTGACGCTGTCGCCTTCGTGTACATGACGGGCAAGTGTTCCGGCACATCCGAACTCAACATCGTCGGGGTGTGCGCCAACAGCTAGTATATTATTCATAATCAATTAGTTTAATGATTAAAACTGAAACAGTTTACCTATATTACGCATCAAAGATATAGACATTTTCAACGCAAAAAGGCATCAGTACTATTTTGTAAGATTCAACGGCTGATGGATCAGCTCTGTCAGTTTTTCCCTGCCAACGTTGAAAAGAGCATCAAAAAATCCCATATAAGGTACAAAATCATTGGTGCCTGTCTGTTCATATACAGGATGTGTATATTCATGAATCAACACATCAATACCGGACCCCCGGAAAGCTTCAAAAACTCCGTATTCCCTTCCAACCGGTCCGGAAATATAGAGATCAGCACCGATCTTTTTACAGATAGCCATTAGCTTTTCGGGGCCAAAATACTGATCGATCTCCTCATCATTGATTGCAGAAGCTCTAATGAATTTTGGTTCAAAATCAAACAAAACGCCCATGTTACGATAGGTTTGCAGCATAGCATCCGTGAAATCATAATCGCTCGCTATAAGGCTATCTTCGACGCCCTGGTAGTAGATATCCATGAGCGTTGTATCGAAATATGGTGCATGCAGATAGTAATTCCGAATCGTATCTTTATGTTGCTGAATCCATTCGGCACCAGCCATTTTCATTTCATCGATGATCGCGCGACTGGAAGCATTGATGGGTACTGTAACCCATTTTGGTTCTCCGTTGCATAACAAACGGTTTCGGTTATGAGGCTCCCTGGGTTGCCGCTGAACAGTATCGAATACCACGAAAAGATCTGTGTAACAAAGCCGGGCAATATAGTTAAGAGCAGGAATATACCTTGGTTGGCTGATAACTGTGTTCATAATCTTTCTTTTTATGGGTATCATTGCAAATATATATTAATATCTTTGTTTACCGACAGTCACAACCAAAATCTTTAACCTATGCTTATTGCCTTACGCGTTCCTTCATGGGTAAAAAAGCACAATCACCCGATTGAGAATATCCATGAACTTCCGGAAGATTTCCTTCAGCAGATCAGGGAGAACCTAAAGGATAAAAAGCCTGACCAGCCGGTTATCTCCATAGGCATCATTGCGTATAATGAACAGGAGCGAATTCTAAGCTGTGTCTCTTCTCTCGCTTCTCAAAAGTCGAAGTATCCCATCGAGATCATTATATCTAACAACAACTCGAAGGATCATACCCAGGAGCTTCTGGATAAAGTTGGCGTGATTTCAGTATTTCAGGAGAAACAGGGTGCCGGCTTTGCCCGTCAGGCCATCATGGATGTTGCCAAAGGCAAATACTTGTTGAATGGCGATGCCGACACGCTTTATCCCCCATACTGGGCCGATGAAATGGTAAGGCACCTGGAGAAAAAGGGAATTTCAGGCGTTTACAGTATGGACAATTACCTTCCAGATGGGAAACGGAGTCGGTTTGGACTCATGATATTTGAATTATTCAGAGATATCTCCCAATACCTGAAATCGTTTAAACGTCCTGAGTTGAGTGTTGGCGGAAGCAGTTTCGGATTCCCTATGAAAGAGGGAAAAGAGATTGGCTGGCATACCGGCATCAAACGGGGTGAAGATGGAGCAATGGCTTATGCATTAAAGAGCTATGGAAAATTGAAATTTGTCAACACGATGAAAGCCAGGGTATGGGCAACAACACGATCTCTGGATAAAGAGGGAGATCTTTTTTCCATCATTGTTCGACGCATAAAAAAAGAAGCCTCCCGTATCAAGGAATATCTCTCTTCCGAGAAAAAAGGATATGCTGATCGTGAAGAAAACATCATCAAATAGTTATCTTTACCCTCATGGATATGACTTATAACTCACCTGAATTTCCTCTTGTCTCTATCATATCCATCCATTTCAATCATGCAGATGTTACCTGCAAGATGTTGGAATCACTCACAAAAGTAAGCTACCCTAACCTGGAGGTGATTGTGATTGACAATGGATCTACGCAAGACTCCTCCATCATTCCCGAATCCTTTCCTGATATCACCTTTATTAAATCAGGTGAGAACCTGGGTTTTGCAGGAGCTAATAATCTGGGGATCTGCATGTCGAAAGGAAAATATATCCTGTTATTGAATAACGATACCGTTGTTACCCCTGATTTTCTGGAACCGCTGGTCTCAAAAATGGAATCCGACGCTACGATTGGAGCTGTAAGCCCGAAAATTCGTTTCTTTTTTAAACCCAAAATCATTCAGTTTGCCGGACTTACAAACATTAACCCCTATACAGTGAGGAGCAAAGGTTATGGCTATGGGGAGGAAGATAAGGGGCAATTTGACCAAGACCAGGTTTCTGCATATGCCCACGGGGCTGCCATGATGGTCTCCAGGGAAGTGATTGAAAAAGTTGGGCTGATGTCCATCGCCTTTTTCCTCTACTATGAGGAACTCGACTGGGGCTTCCGGATCAGACAGGCAGGATATAAGATCTACTATGTCCATAACTCGTTGATATACCATTTGGAATCTGTCTCGACGGGGGCACAAAGTCCCTTCAAAATATACTACATGAATCGTAGCCGGATACTCTATATGCGCAGAAACGTCAAAGGTCCAAAATCAATCATTCCTATCCTTTTTCTTCTTTTTATAACAATCCCAAAAAATCTCTGCATTTATTTATTCAAGGGACGTATTGACCTTTTCAGGGCCTATTCGAGAGCCGTCGGCTGGCAGTTCCGAACAGTTTTCAGAAAATTCATACATCAACACCCAACATGCTGATCCATAAGAGACTTGACCGTTATCCTTTGGTATCAATTATTGCGGTGAATTATGACCACCCTGAGGTGACATGCGATTTCATCGAGTCATTGCATAAGATCACCTATCCAAATTTCGAAGTGATTATTGTGGATAATAAATCCCCAAATGACGACCCCGGGATTATCAAAGAGCGTTTCCCGAATGTAATTTTTTATGAAAGTCATCTGAATTGGGGCTTTGCAGGCGGAAATAACCAGGGGATCATGCGAGCTAAGGGGGAATATGTCATTTTGCTCAATAACGATACCATCGTTGACCCCCACTTCCTCGAACCCCTTGTGGAAAAGCTGGAAAACAATCCGCATATTGGTGCTGTAAGTCCGAAGATCAGATTTTATTACGATCCTGAAATCATTCAGTATGCTGGATTCTTTCCCATCAACCGCCTGACTGTCCGAAATGCCTCTGTTGGATTCCGAGAAAGAGACAAAGGCCAGTATAATGAAGACAAAGAGACTGCCTACGCCCATGGTGCAGCTATGATGGTCCCGATGAGAGTCATCAAGGAGATAGGATTGATGTCGTATATCTTTTTCCTCTATTATGAAGAGGCTGATTGGAGTTTTCGCATAATGAAGGCCGGGTATCAGATCTGGTATGTACACAACTCGCTTGTTTACCATAAGGAGTCGGTATCAACAGGAAAACTTAGTCTTCTAAAGACCTATTATCTGAATCGTAACCGCCTTGTTTTTATGAGACGCAATATTGAGGGACGAGACTTCTATATTGGCATTATTTATCAGGTGTGTGTCGCTATCCCAAAAAACATTCTTGTACTACTTCTAAAACTCAGAATCAAATTTGTATATGCCTACCTGAGAGCAATTGGATGGCATTTGAAAAACGCGTTGAACAAGGATATTCATAACAATCCGGCGCTTTAAAAATCATCAAGCACCAATATTCAAATAACAAAGGAGCATGGAGCCAGATTCAAATACAGCTAAATATCCCCTTGTATCTGTTATTACGGTAAATTTTAACCATTCCGATGTGACCTGCCTGATGCTGGAATCATTGTTTCAGATCTCATACCCAACAATCGAGGTTATTGTGATCGACAATGGATCACCTGATGACAACCCCATCATCATAAAAGAAAAGTTTCCACAGGTTACCTACATGGAAACCGGCAGAAACCTGGGATTTGCCGGCGCCAACAATCTTGGCATCCTTGCTTCAAAAGGGAAATATATTCTCCTTCTAAACAATGACACCATTGTCCCCAAGGGATTCCTCGAACCGCTGGTAGCCAAGATGGAATCGGATCCGATGATAGGGGCTGTGAGCCCTAAAATCAAACTGTATTTCCATCCTGGGATGCTTCAATACACTGGGATCACGGATATCAACCCCTATACTGGTAGAAGTTACTCCCGCGCTCTGTACAAAATGGACGAGGGGCAGTTTGACGAGGATATGATCACAGCTTATGCTCACGGAGCAGCCATGATGGTTTCACGGAAAGTGCTGGAAGAGGTAGGGCTGATGAATACCACCTATTTCCTCTATTATGAAGAGTTGGACCTTGGTTACAGGATCAGGGAAGCAGGATACAAAATATGGTACGTTCATAATTCGGAGATTTTTCATAAGGAGTCGATATCCACCGGAAAACACAGTCCGCAAAAGACCTATTACATCAACCGAAGTCGTTTTCTCTACCTGAGAAGAAATGTGAAAGGGACTAAATTTATTCTCACCTTGCTGTTTCAGCTACTTTTCTCCATACCAAAAAATTCATTTAAGTTCCTTCTGCAGAGACGATTTGATCTTTTCATTGCCTATATGAAGGCAATAGGTTGGCAAATTGGTACCATCGGAAACCGTTCAATCCATTCCAATCCCACGATGGCAGATTATGAATTAAAAAGCTAATAAGTTCTTTATATTTGCATAAGTTATGTAGAACCCCTTACAGATTAAGCCCGATATGATAGAATCCATTCTCTATTACCTGTTGATTGCTGTGCAACTTCTCATCATGGCTTACCTTGCGTTCGGAACTATATATATTTTAGTTTTTGCCATCGCATCGGTTTTCCCCTATCTGCCCAAACCATTACCACTGGTAAAACAAAACCGGATTGCGGTGATGGTTCCTGGGTACAAAGAGGATGCTGTCATCATTGAGACTGCAAAAGAGGCTTTTAACCAGGATTATCCGAAGGAGCTATTTGATGTAATCATCATTGCAGATTCCTTTTCAGAAGAGACTATTGAGACACTTAAGGCGATGCCTATAATTCTCATCGAAGTCTCTTTTGAGACGAGCACGAAAGCAAAAGCTCTCAATAAGGCGATGGCTACCCTCCCGGAAGGGAAGTATGACATCGCCTTGATCCTTGATGCAGATAACATCATGGCTACTGATTTTCTTACCAGAATCAATCAATCCTTTAACAATGGGTATATCGCTGTCCAGGGGCACAGGGTTGCAAAGAACAAGGATACTGCATTTGCCATTCTAGACTCTATCAGTGAAGAGATCTCGAACAGCATATTCCGCAAAGGGCATAAAAGATTGGGCATTTCAGCAGGGCTGGCAGGGTCGGGCATGGCCTTTCAGTATGATTTTTTCAAAAAAATGATGTCGAAAGTCCATGCGATCGGCGGTTTTGACAAAGAGATAGAACTTATCATGACAAAAAACGGGGTAAAAATAGAGTACCTCGACAAATGTTTTGTTTATGATGAAAAAGTGCAGGAGTCGGATGTGTTTGTAAAACAACGGCGCAGGTGGTTGTCGGCACAGATCTATTATGCCTCTTTTTTTCCAAAAGCACTCTTGCATTTTATCAGCTACCAATACTTTGACCACCTCGACAAAGCGGCTCAAATGCTTTTACCACCGCGTATCATGCTGATCGGACTTCTCCCAATCTTTTCCACGATTTCCTTTTTTGTGAATCCTCCCTGGATGACCTTATTGTGGTTGATATTGACCGCCATAATGGTTCTGGGGATTTTCCTGGCCATTCCTCAAAAATCTTACAATAAAAGTTTGCTCATTGCATTGGCTGCGGTTCCCAAAGGATTCTTTTACATGTTCATTTCACTGGTTAGTTCCCGGGGTGCTAACAAAAAATTTATTCACACTGCGCACAAAGCGGCTAAAGTTGAGACGCATAAAACTAATTAACAAGGGCTCATATGAAGATTGGAATTGAAGGACAGCGGTTATTCAGGGCAAAGAAACACGGAATGGACTTCGTTGCTCTGGAATTGATCAGAAACATACAAAAACTGGATAAGGAGAATGAATATTTTGTATTTGTAAAACCCGACGAAGACAGATGTCTTGAATCAACGGATAATGTCAAGATTATTGAGCTAGAGGGTGGCCTATTTCCAATTTGGGAGCAAATTGCCTTACCCAAAGCAGTGAAATCATATGGGTGTGACCTTATCCATTGCACCAGCAATACTGCTCCAAACTTTGGCTCTATACCCCTGATCCTGACCCTGCATGACATTTTTTTCCTGGAAACCTTCAGCCTTTTTACAAAAAGTTATTCCCTCTACCAGCGGTTCGGAAACACTTACCGTCGATTTACGGTCCCTCCCCTCATCCATAAGGCAAAGAAAGTTATTACGGTATCTGAATCGGAGAAATCACGGATCGTTCATTTCTTCAAGATTGATGAGAAGAAGGTGAAAGTGATCTACAACGGCGTAAGTGACAAGTTTCACCAACCAGTGTCTGAAGAGGAAAAGATCAGGATAAAGGAGCTATATGGTTTGCCAGAGAGATACATCTTTCACCTTGGGAACACCGATCCCAAGAAAAACACAGAACGGGTTGTGGAAGCCTATATCCGATACTTCGATATGTGCGAACACAAGATCCCACTTGTTATGGCCGATTACCCCGAAATCATGGTGAATCTTATTCTTACCAACCATGGCCGGATGGATCTGAAGAAATATATATACCGATTGGATTATATTGTAAATAATGACCTCCCGGCAATCTACACCATGGCTGAGATATTTCTCTATCCCTCACTAAGGGAAAGTTTCGGTATCCCGTTGCTTGAGGCTATGAGCTGCGGAACTGCAGTTATTTCTTCCAATGTTTTTGCCATGCCCGAAGTTGCCGAAGATGCTGCGTATCTGATAGATCCAGCAAATCCAGAGGATCTTGCAGCTGCAATACAGGAGCTGATTGCACATCCTGAACTCCGCCAGGCTTATATCGAAAAAGGATTGATCCAATCCAGGAAATTTTCATGGCAGAAGATGGCGATGGAGTATATTGAGGTTTATGAGAGTATCGTGAATAAGAGTACATGATTCAACCAATGTAAAAACTTATGGTAAATAGGGATTTTATAATTTTCGGGTTGCAACCTTGGGATATCCCTATTGGAAGTACGTGTAAATATACTGCAACTGAAATTTCAAAGAAAAACAGAGTCCTCTTTGTCAACTTACCAGTCACCAGAAAATCTCTTTTAAAGGATCCTGATGATCCTCAAATCAGGAAACGTAATAATGTCCTTAAAGGGATTGAGCCCTCCTTAGAACAGATCTCCCCTGGCTTTTGGGTATTTAACCCGAAAATGATCCATGAGTCTATAAACTGGATCCCCTTTCACAAATTGTTCAAATTTCTGAATTACCTGAACGAAAGGAAGTTCTCTAAAGAGATAAAGAAAGCCATTAAACAATTAAATTTTCATAATTACATCATCCTGAACGATAACTCTATGCTTTCGGGATTTAATTTAAAAGAGCTGCTTAAACCAAGTCTCTATATTTACCTGCTTCGGGATGCTGTAACTATGGTGGATTACCATAAAAAACACGGAGCAAGGATGGAGCCGGAACTGATTGCCAAATCTGATCTTACTGTTACAAACTCCGATTACTTTTTTGAATTCGCGAAAAAATACAATCCTAACTCGTATATGATTGGGCAGGGCTGTGATGTAGCGATGTATAGTGACAATGTGGAAGAACAGCCGGAACCATCTGATATTCACAATATTCCAGGGCCAATAATTGGGTTTACCGGCGCCTTGACAACGATTAGATTAGACCCGCAGATTTTAATAAATGTAGCAAAAACCCGTTCTGATTGGAATATTGTTCTTGTGGGCCCGGAGGATGAAGAATTCAGGTGCAGTGAACTTCATCAACTCCAAAATGTCCATTTTCTAGGAAGAAAAGATCCGGAACAACTGCCTGCATATGTCAAAGCATTTGATGTAGCAATAAATCCTCAGATTATCAATCCAATCACGAATATTAATTACCCTCTCAAAATCGATGAATATCTTGCCATGGGGAAGCCAATAGTGGCTTCCAAAACAACATTTATGAACTACTTCAAGGATTCTGTATACCTGGCATCTACGAATCATGAATGGGTTTTGCAAATCGAAAGAGCGTTGCAGGAGGATTCTGCTCTTTTAGTTGCTGAAAGAAAAGCTATAGCCAAAGAGCATAGTTGGGAAAATTTTGTTGAAAAAATTTACACTTACGCTATGGAAAGAGAAACGAACAAAAAGGCCCCAATCCAGCCAAATTGCGACGTTGTAATGACGGGGCTTCAGCCCTGGCATCTTGCAATGGGGGGAAATGCAGCAAATATGGCCAAAGAGTTGTCAAAACATCACCGGGTTCTCTATGTAAATTATGCTGCTGACAGACTTTCATTACTTTTAGGACGAAAGAGTGATGATGTAAAAAAATACAAAGAAGCAAAGGCAAGCCCTTCTGCAGCGATTGAAAAAGTTGCAGAAAACCTGTGGATATATACTCCGGACGTTTTGATGGAACCCGTTGGAAGAATAAAACCACGGTGCATTTTTGATCGGATCAACGCGATTAACATGAAGCGGTTTGGGAATAAGGTAAAATATGCTGTTTCGCAATTGAATTTCCGCGATTTTGTTCTTTTAACAGATAGCGATTTCTTTCGGAGCTTCAGATTGAAAGAGATCCTGGATCCTGCAGTATTTGTCTATTATATCAGGGATAATATGATCGCGACAGATTTTTACCGAAACCATGGTGCCAGAGTTGAGGAGGCTATGATCAGGAAAGCAGATCTCGTGGCAACAAATTCAGAATTCCTGGCTTCATATGCGCGGAATTTTAACCCCAACTCATATTATGTTGGACAAGGTTGTGATTCTGAACTATTTAACCCGGATAAAATGAGTGACATTCCTGGTGATATGAAACCTATCAGGAAGAAATTTCAGCTTATTGTTGGATATGTTGGGGCATTAAGAAGCCTCAGGATTGATCTTGGATTGCTGGAGCATGTAGCCTCAAGCCGCCCCGACTGGGCATTGGTTTTGGTAGGATGGGAAGATGAAGCCTTTAAAAACAGTAAATTACATGAACTGCCTAATGTGTTCTTTCTTGGTCCCAAAAAAGAGCACGAATTGCCTGACTATATATTTTCATTCGATGTTGCAATCAATCCACAGGTATACAATGAGATTACCAGGGGTAATTACCCCCGGAAAATTGATGAGTATCTCGCTATGGGGAAACCTGTTGTGGCTACAAAGACCGAAGCAATGGAGATGTTTTCCGACTTCTGTTTTCTTGGACGAACGCCAGAGGATTATTGCAGGTTGATTGAAGAAGCTTTCAACACCGACACTCCGGAGCTTCACGAAAAAAGAATCCAGCTGGGAAGACTTCATAGCTGGGAGAATAATATCCGGGAAATATTTGCCGCCATTGATAAAACAATAAATCAATAACAGAATTCTTAAAGAAGTCACATATCGTAATTCAGTATTATGGATATTCAATTCATTGGAAGTTTCTCAACATCCGGAGAGCATGACCTCACAATTCCTTCCTTCAAAGTCTCTCATACAAAAGTCGGGAATCTATTGATTTATGGAAAGTACCATCATGAGTCGGAGGGAGAATATGACCTGACTATTTGGGGTACAATAATTAATCTTTCAGAGATAGGCCGAACACTCGGAATCAAAAACGATGCACCGCTTCGTCTCCTGGATCTATTTATGATGCATCCTTTAGAAACAATCCTCCCGCTGATAGACGGAAATGTGACAGGAATTCTTACCTCCAAATCCTCCACCATCATTTTCCGTGACAAAAATGGCGGTGGAGTACCGGTTTACTATTCCACGGATTATTTTTCAACCCATGTTGATGGGTTGCGGGCCACGTTGATGTCAGACCTACAACCTGATCTTCAAGCTATCTCCTTTTTTCTGACACATGGATATATCCCCTCTCCTCACACAGGATTTCAGGGTATCTCAAAAATCCCTGCAGGACATTATCTCGTTCATAAAAACGGTGATAAGTCTCTTTCGAATGCTTTTCCATTCAGTGATTTCACTGCTAACAACCAACGACTGAAAATCTCAGAAAAGGAAGCAATCGAGCAATACACTGAACTTCACAGGAACGCTATACGAAAACGGATCAGCCACGACAGCACGGTTGGAATTCTACTTAGTGGCGGATATGACTCCGGAGGAAATCTGGCACGTCTCCGGGATGTATACTCAGGAACAGTGAAGTCGTTTTCTATTGGATTCAAAGGAAACCCCTGGAGTGAACTTCCTCACGCCAGGCAATTTGCAAAGCTTTTTGATACAGACCATTATGAATACGAAATGGATGGTACAGAGATTGAATACCTTCCTGAGATTATAAATGGATTTTCCGATCCTTTCCAGGAAAACGGGCTGATGGTAAACATCTGTGCCATGAAACTTCTTGTTAGCCAACATCCTGTTTCAACAACCATTTGCGGAGAAGGAAATGATCAGCTTTTTGGGATTCACAGCAGAGAATTGGCCATCCACTATGTATCAGGGAAAACTGGTCTAAACATCGCACAAAAGGGACTTGAAGCGGTGATAAAAAACCGACCATTTCTACCGGAGAATCTTTTCTATAGGATTCAATTCAATAACGACCGGATTCTTCATATACTTCGCAGTGACCGATTTGGTTTCAGGCCAGTTGAACAACGCTTACTTTTCAAGGAATCATTGGATCCAATTCCGGATGCCCCCATGTATAATAACAAGTTTCCGTATAAAACGTTTGACGACCTCTATCTGGGAAAAACATATTTTCTTGATATTCAGCAAATAACAAATGAGATTATTGTTTATAAGGCTGCCAACACATCCAGACTTTTCGGCAATACCTTAGGATTTCCACTGCTGGACATGGAAATCTACCGGTTTATAACCAGTTTGCCGATCTCATACCGTATACATGGATCACTCTCAGAAATAATCCGGGGAAATGGTATAAGTAAATATCTATATAAAGCCAGCCTGAAAGGGGAACTTCCTGAAAAAATTGTTGGAAGAAAAAAACAGGGTGGTTTTGCCCCCTTGATGATCTTTTTCACGGATGAAAACAGAAGAGAACGCATTTTTCAGTACATTTTATCCTCCGAGCTAACAAAACAACTACTCAATCCTGAAGAATTAAAACTCTTTCTAACCAAATTCTCAACAGAGATTCACCAGAAAGATAAGTGGTTTTGGTACGATCAATCCCAATGTTTTCGAATATTTTCTTTACTTGTACTGACCATCTGGTGGGATCAGTTTATAAATAATAAAGTATTTTCCAAACTTTCTGACTATATCGGCGTAGAAGTAAAGTAGAACCCAGTATTAAATGTCCGTCCCATGAGCACTATCGAAAAAATTAAAGCAAATCCAACGCTGAAAGCATTTTTTCTTTATTTGCTCATTCCCCGAAATCAGGCAAGACCACGATGGTGGGTGAAATGGTTTCTCAATCCCTTTATCCACCACAAAGGGAAGAAATCATTGATTTGTAGCAGGACCCGGATGGACATTCTTCCTTTCAACAAGTTTTATATGGGAGATGACTCAACCATCGAGGATTTTACAACGATCAACAATGGGGTTGGCGATATCTATATTGGTGACCGAACACGCATCGGGCTTGGTTGTACCCTGATAGGACCGGTAAAAATCGGGAACGACGTGAGGCTAGCCCAGAATATTGTGATGTCGGGATTGAACCACAACTACACAGATATTTCACTACCAATCTCGGAACAGGGTGTGACAACAAACACCATTACCGTAGAAGATGAAGTTTGGATAGGCGCCAACTGCGTGATACTGCCTGGTGTTACGGTGAAGAAGCATGCAGTGGTTGCAGCGGGAAGCATTGTCAGACGGAATGTACCTGCCTATTCAGTTGTTGCCGGAAATCCGGCAAAGGTGATGAAGAAGTACAACAAGGAGACGAACATCTGGGAATTTGTTGAAAAATAAAACCATATACCGATGCAAACAATTGAGGTACTTTTCTGGATCTTTCTCTTCATCATATTCTATGCCTACCTTGGCTATGGAATTCTTCTGTTCGTCCTGATAAGGCTGAAACGGCTTTTCGGGAAGAAAGCTGCCGAGCAGACAAACGAGACCTATGAACCGGAAGTCACCCTGTTTGTTGCAGCATTTAACGAGAAAGATTTTTTAGCCCAGAAGATAGAAAACTCCAGGTCTCTCGACTATCCGAAAGAGAAAGTTCGCCAGATCTGGGTTACCGACGGTTCCAATGATGGCACACCGGACCTCCTGAAACAATATGAGGGGGTGGAGGTTTACCACAAACCTGAACGGGCAGGAAAAATTGCTGCCATGAACAGGGGAATGGAGTTTGTAAAAACTCCGATTGTCATCTTCTCAGACGGAAACACCATGTTGGGAAAAGAGTCCATCCGCCGGATCGTAAATCTCTTCAAGGATCCCAATGTAGGGTGTGTCTCCGGGGAAAAACGGGTAGCACTAACCGGGTCAACAGCAGCAACAGAAGGTATCTACTGGAAATATGAGAGCACACTGAAGAAATGGGACGCTGAGTTGAATACAGTCGTGGGAGCTGCCGGAGAACTTTTTGCAGTAAGAACTGAACTTCATGAACCTGTTGAACCTGATACGCTCCTTGACGACTTCATCATTTCACTTCGGATTGCAGAAAAGGGGTATAAGATCCAGTATGACCCTGAAGCATATGCTCTGGAAAATCCATCTGCCAATGTGAGGGAAGAGTTGAAACGAAAGATCCGGATCTCTGCAGGGGGCATCCAGTCGATTGTTAGACTGAAGGAGCTGCTCAATCCTTTCAAATACGGGCTTCTCTCCTTCCAGTATATATCACATCGTGTGTTACGCTGGACGCTGGCTCCTATCGGACTCCTTGTTATCCTTGTATGCAATTTCTTCCTTGCCATGCAGGCAGGATTCTTTTCCTGGGAAAATATCTATGTATGGCTATTCTGGGGACAAGTTGTCTTCTATATTGCCGCTCTCACCGGCTGGCTTCTGGAAGACCGGAACATAAAAGTAAAGCTACTCTATATCCCATTCTACTTTTTCATTATGAACCTGGCAGTTTATCTGGGGTTTTTCAGGTACATCAAACGGCAGCAGTCTGTGAATTGGGAGCGGGCAAAAAGAGGATAACGAATGAAACAAAACATATTTGTATGAAGGTCTATCATAGTTCCAGATTTATTCCCATTGTCGGACTGATCATCCTGTTATTAAATCCGGCATATGGACAAACCCCAGCTTGTTCATTGTTAATCCCTGCCTCTGAAGGAAACATTGACGGACGTTCCAATGCCTCCGGCATTCAACCCGGAGATACCATTTGTCTGTTACCGGGACAAAAATCCTATTTATGGATTACCCATCTCCATGGCAGTCCGGAAGCCCCTGTTGTGATCATCAACACCATCGGCTTTGTTTCCATCACCCAGTTCTACTATGGCATAAAGATAGACTCGTGTTCCTATATAAAACTCTCCGGGAAAGGTGTTGGCACATTCCCTTACGGCATCAATGTTCACAACGTCGACGGAGCGGGGATGAGTATTGAGGGATTGAGTACAGATATTGAGGTGGAAGGAATCGAGATCTCATCTACGCTGTATCCCGGAATCTTTTGTAAAAGTGATCCGGATTGTGAGTTTACTTCCACAAGAGATAAATATACTATGCGGAATGTCTCCCTTCATAATAATTATATCCACGACACCGGAATGGAGGGTTTCTATATTGGGAGTTCCTTTTATGAAGGCAAAGAAATAAATTGTGACGGAAAGGATACACTGCTCCTTCCCCACCTGATCCGGGGGCTGAATGTATACAACAACCGCTTTGCACGAACCGGGTGGGACGGACTCCAGGTCTCTTCGGCCGATTCGGCCTGCGCGATATATGGGAACCATATTTCGTACGACAGCGAATCTGCCGAGTTAAATCAGATGAGTGGCATCATCATGGGGGAAGGGAGCGTATGCGATTGTTACAACAATGAGATCGTTGACGGCAAGGGTAACGGAATACAGGTCCTTGGACTGGGTGGCAACAACGTATATAACAACCTGATTTATAATGCCGGCAGAACATATCTGCAGGAATACCCGTACATGAACGGAATCTATGTGGGGAATCAAAACACGACCCCGGGCGCTGGTTTCCTAATAGCCTATAATACAATTGTCTCTCCCAGAGATCACGGTATCGACTTCCGAAGTATGACTACCTCGGGGAATCAATTTGTCAATAACATCGTGATGAATTATGGAAGAGGGGTATCCATCGGAAACAACATCTCCCTGATAAATAATTATACTTTGCCTACTCTTGACCAAACTCAGTTTGTGAACTTTACCGAAGGAAACTTTGACCTTAAACCCACCGCTGTTGCTGTAAATACAGCGGTATCAGTACCCCAGCTGAACCTGGTTTATGATATCCTGGATCGGAACAGGCCATTTGCCCTGCTGAATGATATCGGGGCATATGAATGTCATGATCCATCTCTTCTGGCTATTCCTGAATTCATCGTCGACCCGGCAATCAGTTTTGCTATTGAGCGTGACTACAGAACGGATATTCTAATAATCAGATTTACGGTTTCAAGTCGTGAATTTGTTCAGATCGGGCTTTACGATATGACCGGACATCTCTGCGAACGTGTGGTCGAAGACCGATTCAATCCGGGCGAATACCAACAGATGGTTGATATTGGGCATCTTGCGGAAGGAATATATATCTTCAGGATGGTTGCCGGAAATAAATACATCTCGAGAAAAGTCTCCCTGTCACAGTAGCGATTTGTAAACATATCGTTACCTTTACCTTGAAATAAATTAACCTCATCGTCTATGAAGATCCCCGGCAAAAAATTAATCCCTTTCTGGCTTGGTAAAAAGCTCAGAGGAGGCTGGCAAAAGTATTTATCGATAAAATACAGGGGGTCAGATTATTATTGCCCCTATTGCGGATATTCCTTCGCAAAGTTCCTTCCCGGGGGGATTGACGTTCCGGTGTTAAAAGACAAAGAGGTGATTGGAGGCGGATTTAGGGTAAACATGCTCTGTCCACGCTGCTTCTCTGTTGACCGCGACCGGTTGATATATCTTTTCATGGAAGAGCAGACAAATCTATTCTCCGCTCCGCTGAAAGTACTGCATATTGCTCCGGAAGGATGCATCCGTGCATTGTTAATGTCTCTGCCTAACATTGAATATCGTTCCGGTGTCAAATATTATGAGGGGTATTATTATGACAGAAGTGTCAACCTGATGGATGTTACTTCCCTTCCTTTTGATGATGCATCGTTTGACGTAATAATTTGCAACCATGTTCTGGAACATATTGATGATGACCGGAAAGCTATGTTGGAGATACACCGGATCCTGAAACCTGGTGCCTGGGCCATTCTCCAGGTTCCGATTTCCCTGAAACTTGAAGAGACCTATTACGACCCATCCATTAAAACACCTGAAGAGCGGGAGAAAGCGTTCGGCCAATTCGACCATGTCCGAATTTACGGACTGGACTATGGAAAACTCCTGGAGAGACAAGGCTTCACCGTCAGGCGCTACTCTCCTTATGATGACGATCACAATCGCGATGAACTAAAAAAATACGCTTTGAACCACAAGGAGTTACTTTACGTCGCATACAAATAATTTCGAAATGAATCCTGCTTTAACGCTAATTATACTATCAATTCTTACCATACTGCTGATTGGTTCGCTTGTAATCCTGTACCTGAAACTAAAACAGGAACGGAACCACATCCGGCAGCTTGCAGAAAAGGAAGAAAATCTTCAACGCATCATTAAAGAGAGAGATTCTCTTGAGGAGCAGATCACTGCATTGGAATCAAGGGATGAAGGTGAAGGAGAAATCGACCGCCTGAAAACCGGGATTGAACTTACCCTGAAAAAAGCATTGAAGAGAGCAGAAGAGGAGAACTTCCAGAAAAACACATTCCTGTCAAACCTGAGTTCAGAGATCCGAACTCCATTGAACAACATCATCGGCTTTGCCAGTTTGCTGGAAACAGAGACATCCCTGATTGAAAACAAAGAGCTGTTTGAGTATGCACGGGGAATCTCAGAGAGTGGTGACCGCCTGATCAGTCT